>CAMCZE010000106.1 GCA_945885655.1 Bacteriovorax stolpii
CCTATGAAAGTTAAAAGCCTATGTTTAAGTCTTTATCTGTTTTCAGCTCTGGCCTATGGATCCCAGCATCAGATGATTGATACTTTGGGTTCATCCTCTAAAGGTCAATTCGTTGCTGTGGAAGAATATGGCTATAACTCTGGATCGCATTCATATTACGTCACCATTAAAATTGTGAATGTATGGACCAAAAATTATGTGGGAGAAACCATCGAGGTGGAGCTTCCTGCACACCGTCCACATGTGCTTCAAGAGGCCCGTGATCAGGCCAAAAACTTGGCGCATGATGAATTATCAAAATTCAGGATTAACATTTAAAAATTTTAGGCACCATCTCAATGGCATTACCTTCGAAAAAATCATCAATCCATTTGTTTTGAGGGATGATTTCCTTATTTATACAAACAGTGTGGGCCCCATGAACCTTAGATAGTTGTATAAAACCAGCCGCTGGATAAACTTGTCCACTCGTTCCAATACTCACAAAAACATCGGCCGCTTCCAAAACGTGTTGGATCTTATTCATCTGAAGGGGAATTTCTCCAAACCAAACAATATGCGGACGCATGGGAGCTTTACAACAAGGGGAAAGTGGCAAAAATTCCTTAAAATCTAATTTGTAGTGATGAAGATAGAGGGGAGAAGCTTTTTGTTCTTCATTACACAGAATAGTTTCTTGAGGAGCATAATTTCCTTTTAGGTCAAAATAAGCGAAATCATCAAAGTAGACAGTGTCACAATGAGTACAACGAGATTGATGAAGAGAACCATGCATACATAATGGATCGATACCTGCTCGTTGATGAAGGACATCCACATTTTGTGTTATCAGAGTTAAATGGGCCTTTGTTTTTTGAGCAAATTCAACCAAAGCAAGATGGGCAAGATTTGGCCGGGCATGGGCCGCCTGAAGGCGTCTCATAGAATAAAATTTCCAAACCAGGTGAGGATTATTTTTATAAGCTTCGGGGGTGGCGACGTCTTCCACTTTATGTTGTTCCCAAAGACCATCGGAATCACGAAAGGTGGAGAGTCCGGATTCAGCTGAAATGCCAGCACCTGTGAGAATCACAATAGATTTGAACTTAGACCAATCAATTTTCATGGATTTATGATAACATAAGCTCGAGAAATTTAGGATATTCACTTTTATCCAGGGAATGAGATTTTATGTGCGGACTTCTTGCTTACTCCGGTGATGTTCATCAACTTCAAGACTTTAACATTCAATTTGATCATCTTATCCATCGCGGACCGGATGATACTGAAGTGCTCAAGATTGGAGATGATGCCTCAATGTGTTTTCATCGTTTGGCCATCATGGATCCAACACTAAAAGGTCATCAGCCGTTTCAAGACGAGGAAAGTGGCAACGTCATTATCTGTAACGGTGAGATCTATAATTACGAAACACTTAAACATGACTACGAAAAAACTTATAAATTTAAGTCTGGATCTGACTGCGAAGTTTTAGTTCCGATGTATCGGGATCTTGGCATTGAAAGTATGTGCCAACAATTAGATGCAGAGTTTGCCTTGGTTGTTTGGGACAATAAAAAGAAAAAACTCATGGCCGGACGTGATCCAATCGGAATTCGACCGCTATATTTCGGTTATACTGCGGATAAAAAAATCATGTTTGCTTCTGAAATGAAAGTCCTTACTCCATTCTGCGGCAAAGTGGAAAACTTTCCACCAGGCCATTATTACGATGGTGAGAAGTTTGTTCAGTACAGAGATATCGCAACCGTCATCTCACATTCTCCCAAAGACCTAGAGCGACATCTTAAAGATATTCGTGAAAAACTAATTGAGGGCGTACGTAAGCGACTTGTGGCAGATGTGCCGGTGGGCTTTCTTCTCTCTGGTGGTCTAGATTCAAGTCTTGTTTGTGGGATTGCTCACAGTATTTTAAAAAAACCGATAACGACTTTTTCCGTGGGACTTGATTATAACCCAATAGATATTCACTATGCTAAAATCGTGGCCGATTATCTTAAAACAAATCACCATGAAGTTTATTTTAACAAGGCCGACACTCTTTCAGTTTTAGATAAATTAATATGGCACCTAGAGACCTGGGATATTACAACCATTCGTGCGTCGATTGGAATGTATCTTGTTTGTAAGTATATTCATGAAAAAACAAAAATAAAAGTTGTTCTGACTGGAGAGATCTCAGATGAGATTTTTGGTTATAAATATACTGACTTCTCACCTAGTCCGGAAGCTTTTCAGCTTGAGTCTAAAAAACGCATTGAAGAACTTTATATGTATGATGTTTTAAGGGCCGATCGTTGTATTGCCGCACATTCACTTGAAGCACGCGTTCCATTTGGAGATTTAGACTTTGTTCAATCATCAATGGAAATTAGTCCTGAGTTTAAAATGAACACTACAGGCATGGGTAAGTGGATACTTAGAAAAGCCTTTGATGGCATGAAACTCATTCCTGACGAAATTTTGTGGAGAGAGAAGGCGGCCTTCTCTGATGCCGTTGGACACTCTATGGTTGATTACTTAAAAGAATTTGCTGAAGGTCAATATTCGGATACTGATTTGGCCATGGCCCATGAAAAATATCCTCATGGAACACCTTTTACAAAAGAATCACTTCTTTATCGTGATATTTTTGAGAAACATTTTAAAGGTCAGTCACATGTCATTAAAGACTTTTGGATGCCGAACAAAGAATGGTCAAATTGTAATGTAAGTGATCCATCGGCCCGTGTCCTTCCAAACTACGGTAAATCTGGGGTATAAAAAGAAGGCCCAATTTTATTTGGGCCTTTTCGTTTATTTCTTAAATGTCTCAAACGTACTGACTGGCGTATCCATCCCTTCAACATAATGATGACCGCCCAAGATCCCTAGAGTTTTGTCATCCAGGTTAAATACCTGTGAGAAACCTTTTGTTTCTTTCACAAAGCGTCCTGTATGTTCCCAAATACCAGTTTTGAAGTTGTGATTATAGATGTGAGAAACATAGTCATACTCCATGGCCCCCATCTTAAACATTCCACCAAAAACAAATAGCTCATCGTCTATGATGCCGGCCGCTGGAGCAAAAGTTGCAAATGGTAGAGGGGTTAATTCAGTTGTTATTCCTGTTAGTGGATCAATTGATGTCATTTGATTCAGAAGTTCAAAATGTGATGAGCCTTCGCCTAATCCACCAATCAAAAGAATTTTTCCGTTATAGTTCACACCAGTGAAGGCGCGTCTTAGAGGTAGGGGAATCGTATAAGAAGCAAGTTCAATTTTTTCTGTTTTAAGATCAAAGATTTCAATTGATGCCAGGAATGTACCATTTGTGTCGTTATGAAATTTGGGAGTACTGTCCCAACCTCCAGCAAGATAAACTTTTTCATCAATTGTTACGGCAACGTTAGATGAGCGAGGCGAGTAAAGTTTCCCAATAGTCTCCCATTTGTTATCTTTGATATTGTAACGATCGATCTGGGCAATTGATTTCCATCCAGGCCTATGGTTCGGAGAGTAAGAAAATCCACCAAATGCATAGATATAATTACCATGTGCCGCAATCTGGTAGCCGTGAGCTTTATAAGGTCGTGGAGCAAGCTCAGTCCATGTATTTGTCTCAGTGCTGTAAACTGAAAATGCATCTGAGAAAGATTCAGGTGGGTAAGTGTGTTCCGCTCCTTGGTGGCCTCCGGCCATGTAGAGTTTTCCTTCATGCATGGTCGTACCAAAAGAAGAACGAGCATTTCCAATAAAAGGAGCTCTTAGTGCTTGCTTGAAGTTTTTATTACCAGAAAATTGTGGGGAATAAAGTTCTACGTTTTTTAGATCATCATCAATTGATACAAGTGATTTCCAGCTTTCATTCAACATTTTATATAAACGATAGTTCCCTGTTTTGTTTGAAGCAAAAACTAAGTCCCCTTCTTTTGTGAATGTTGGTGCCATCTCATCATGAGCATCATTAGTCATTTCTATGATTTTGCCGGAAGAACGTTCCAAAACGTAGATGTTCCAATTGCCGTTCTTTTTAGCAGTGAAAGCAATTTTACGTTCATCAAATGAAAGAGCTGGTGACATACCCTCAGCAAGAACTGTTTTTTTCTCTTCGATGAAACTATATAATACGATCTCTTTTTTTCCTGAAGTATTTCTTTGATACACGACAAAGTTTCCATCCGAGGATGGACGGGGAAAATAAGATTCCTCATTGCTGTCTAAGGCTTTTGCGGATGCTAGAGAATAAATTTGATTATCACCTTGTCTGGTCACTTCAGCAGAGCGATCAAAATAATAGATCGTATTTTTATGTGATACACCTGGAGCTGAATAAAATATGAAGCGGCCATTTTTAGAAAATTTTGGATGAAGAAGCATTCCCTTCTCAGCAAGGATAAATTTTTGATGGACCTTTTTACTCGGGTTTATGTATGTAAGACTCAGATCAGTTTGGTCAGGGCCTTCTGCAAAGATAAATTCCTTACCATCAGCAGAGATATCTGGATAGAGTGCCCAGTTTTTTGAATCAAGCTTATTAAGAACTTCTATGTTTTGAGTTTCTTCGTTCTGTAAAATAACGGCCTTACCGTTGCCATCTTCGCGCATATAAACGAAATCCGCAAAAGATGAACAAGATGCCAATAGACCAAGTAGTACAATCCATTTTATGTTCATAGTCACCCCTTTATAAAAGTGCCAACATCATAACCAAGGGTGAAGGTTCCTTCAAACAGTTTCCATTTACCGCCGAGCAGAAAATATTTTTTTGCCGAATATTATGCATCACAAATTCAGGGTACAATGTTTTCATGGTTAGCTCTTATCTTACAAACTTTCAGCAACTTTCAAGAAACGTTAAACTTTTTATCTTGGGAACAGCGATACAAGGTGTTGGCCTTTCAATTTATAGCCTTTTATTTAATCTCTATCTCAAGGAATTAGGTTTTAGAGAGACTTCCATCGGAGGTTTGATTTCTACGACTTCTCTTGGCATTTCCTTGGTTGCGATTCCAGCGGCGCTTGTCATTGAAAAATTTCATGTTAAACACCTTGTTGTGGCGGGCATGCTCTTTTCATCACTTTTTTATTTTATTCAGATCATGAACGTAAGTGAGTCATCTCTTTTCACTTTTGGATTGCTGGCGAGCATGTTTCAGGCCCTTTTTAATATTTCCATTTCACCTTTTTATTTACGGAATTCAACCCCTGAAGTTCGTATCCATCTTTTTAGTCTGAATACCGCCCTTAATATGTTCGCTCATCTTTTGGGATATCTTATTGGAGGATACCTACCAGAGATTATTCATTGGTCTATGCCGGCCTTTAATAGAGTTGAAATTTATAGAGGTGCACTTTTTTGTGCCATTGGTATCGTATTCCTTTCTAATTTTGTTTTTATGAATATTCAGAAAATGCCACTCCCGAAATCCAATAAACGTCTTTTTGAAGGAATTAGAGAGAAGCAGTGGAAAGTTTTAATCAAACTCATTCTGCCAAGACTGTGTTTGGCCTTTGGTGGGGGAATGATCGTGCCATTTATGAATCTGTATCTCAAAGAGACGTTCAATCTTTCCGTGAAGTCTGTTGGAGTTTCTTATGCTCTTCTTCAGATTTTTATTTTTTGTGGCGTTTTTATGACTCCAAGTTTAGTTAAAAAAACATCTCAACTTAGATTTATGTTGATTACTGCAGGCCTGTCTGTACCTTTTATGTTCTCTATGGGAATTATGAGCAGTTTAGGTTTTGTCTTGATTTGTTTTTTTCTGAGAGGAACTTTGATGAGTATGTCGAGCTCCATAACTTCTGTATTTGAAATGGAACATGTACGTGAGAAAGAGTGTGTCTTTGCCTCTGCGATCATCTTGTTTTGTTACCATACAGTCTATACAACAAGTACTCGTCTAGGTGGGATTTTGATTGAAAACTATTCATTTAGACCCACTTTTTTTCTCGCAGGATCTTTTTATATATTGGCCATTGTTCTTTATCATAAATTCTTTAAACATGAAGAATTGAAGGCGCATGAGATATGTAAGCCAATAGTTATTGAATCTGAAGCCGCTTAAAAATGTTATTCATGATTCTAGATAATTCATCTTCATCTTGTTTAGAAAATCGAAAAGGAGTTGGAGAGTCTAGATCAAAGACACCTCTTGTAAAAGGAATAACAAGTTCTGATTTTGAGGCTGAATCACAGGCAATGTGTCCTGGGAAATTCTCAATACGATCAACGTTAAGAGTTTTTTGAGATCTAAAAGCTGCGCCACAAACTCCACGTTCTCGTTTGATACGAATACACGCAGGCCTTCCTTGGAAAGGTCCCAGGATGAGCTCTTGATCATTTTCATCCCAAAGATAAAACCCGCTCCAATTTAAATCTGGAAACGAATGAAAAATCCACGATGAAATATTTGCAAGGTTGGCGATAAGATTTTTTTCTCCATCGATAAGAGAAATAAGTTCTTTTTCCAATGTGGAAAAATATGCATTCTTGTTGTTATAATCTGATTGGATAATCCACATGAGCGCTACCTTACCTCTGACATCAGCTCATCGATGAATTTTTTCATGTAGTCGACTCGTCGTATGGCCTCTTGTTTACCTTTCATCGTATTCATTCGATGTGGCAGTTCAAACAGTTTTACAAAATAATGGTCCAACATAAAGTTTTTGTCATCCAAGGGCCGCGCTGAGGCCAGTGGATCAAAAGAATCATAAAAACTTGTTTTCATCTGAGTATTAACGGCTGCGCAACGAAGCACTCCAATGGCACCTAAAGCATCCAAACGATCAGCATCTTGAAGAATAGCGGCTTCAATACAGGAAGGACTAAGACCCTTAGAATAACTATGCTCAATAATAACTTGTTTAATGTGTTCTACGTCACTTCTTGAAAAGCCTGCTTGTAAAAGATGAGGGGCTGCTTCTAGGGCCGTTAGAGTTGAAGCTTCTCTTCGCTCAGGATGATCTTTCGGAAGATTAATGAGGTCATGGCAATACGTTGCAGCTAGAAGGTTATTGAGGTTGATTTCTGATCCCTCACTGAGCATTCTGGCATTGGCCACCACACGACCAATATGTGGCCAGTCGTGGGCAGGATCAACAGATGAATAATATGATTTGATAAGAGGAATGAGATTCTGGATACTTTTCATTCTTTTGGATCTCTGAACCAGCCCTTACGGCGAAAGTACCAAATCGCAAAAAGAGTCATGATGATCATTATGAAAATGAGAAGATGAAACGCTGTTGGGGAATTAAGACCAGGCAAATGCGTAAAGTTCATTCCATAAAGTGAGGCCAAAAAGTTTAAGGGAAGAAGGATGGTTGAAAAAACCGTTAAGACCTTCATCACCTGGTTAGCGCGTTGGTTATTCAAAGATATATGAAGCTGATAGAGGTGTTCGAAGTTATTAGAAATTTCATCCAGCCTAAAATAAAGCTGATCGATGTTTTCTCTTAGATCTTGCACAGTGGAAGGATTTTCATTCCAGAAATCTTTGAAACGATAAAGAGCATCATTGGTTTGTTTAAGAATTCTTTTAATGACGAAGATCTTTCTGCGGAAATGGTAAATACCGTTAGTACTTAGTTGTTCAAGTTTTTTTGATAAAACGTCAGTTTCAAAATCATCATAGGTGTCCTGAAGATTTGCGATAGGTTCTTCATAAGAACGTATAACTTTTAGAATAATCTTATGAACGAGTCCATCCAAAGCATTGATGAAATCAGTCTTCTGACATTTATCGGCCATTTCATCAACGTAATCAAGTTTTACTCTGTGAATTGTGACAAGACTGTTCGGAGTGATAAAGAGCGCAATCTTTCTTGTGAGTTCCTGAATTGATGTGGCATCAGAATCAGAATCAGAATCATAATTTCTCATCATAAGAAAATGACCTTCCTCACTGAATTCATATTTAGGAAGATGCTCAGGACGTAAACAGTCCTGTACGAGTAAGTAGGGTAAACCGAATTCTGAGTTTAATCTTTCAAGGTCTATATCGTGAGGTTCCTGTACATCAAACCATGCGAAAGATTTATCAGGGGTAAGGTTTTTAGAAATCATAAAAAGATTTAAACACAGGAGAAACAAAAAAGCCCTCTTTCGAGGGCTTCTTTTAAATTTTTAAAATTTAGAGTTGGACTATGTCCGGGACTACCAACGGTTTCCACCACGGTCTCCACCGCGATCACCACCACGGCCTCCGCCGAAACCGCCGCGACCACCACGGTCTCCACCGCGATCGCCACCACGTCCACCGCCGCCGCCGAATCCACCAGTACGTGGTTCCATAGGACGAGCTTCGTTAACAACTAAAGAGCGACCGCCATGGTCTGAACCATTTAGTTTTTCGATAGCTGCAGCAGCTTCATCGCCAGAAGACATTTCAACAAAGCCAAATCCTTTCGAACGGCCAGTATCACGATCCATAACGATTTTAGCTGAATCAACAGTACCAAACTTAGAGAACATCTCGTTTAGTGATTCACTAGTTGCAGAGAAAGGTAGATTACCAACATAAATCTTGTTACCCATAAAAACCTCCTTAAGGCCAGGGACGCGCTTTCAGAGGATCATGAGCAACAGCTCGAAGAACACTTACAGCGACAAATAATTGGGAATTTTTTACATTAATTCCTTGGCTTAGGATAGCACATTTTTTTTAAACGTTACGGAATTTAAGAAATTTTTAGTTTGGAAGTTTAACGTGTGTTAATTTGAATGAAGTTAAATGCGCTAAGGTGTTGAAATTAAACATATGCAAAAAAAAGGAAGCCCTCAATAAATGAGGGCTTCCCGTAAACTATCTCTTTAAATTAAAGAGGCAGGAACTACCAGCGATTTCCGCCAGAAGATCTTCCGCCACGGTCTCCGCCACGGTCTCCACCGCGATCACCACCACGTCCACCAGCACCGCCGCCAGAGCGACCGCCGCCGAAGCCGCCTTCACGTTTTTCCATTGGGCGAGCTTCATTCACAGTAAGTGAACGACCGCCATGGTCTGAACCATGAAGTTTTTCGATAGCTGAATCTGCTTCATCAGCAGACGCCATTTCAACAAAGCCGAAGCCTTTTGAACGGCCAGTATCACGATCAGTGATAATTTTTGATGAATCAACAGTACCAAACTTAGCAAACATCTCAGATAGAGATTCGCTAGTAGCGTTGAATGGAAGATTGCCCACGTAAATTTTCTTACCCATAAAAGACCTCCTTAAGGTGCTAGAGTAGCGTAAAGAGGCCCATGAGACTTAAAACTTGGGAACTCGAAACGACTAGAGGGGTGTACCACTAATACGTGATAAATGCACACTAAAAATATCCTCAAGAAGTAGGAAGGGCCGCCATCAGTAATAACGGGTGATTAAGTGTGTCGAAGCCTTGAGTTATGAGGATGTACATGAAATTATCTTTTTATGAATTCTCCTAAATTTTCATTCATACCTCACATTCTGGCCTAGGCACAAACATGAAAACGATATTAGTCACTGGTTCTACTGCAGGTTTTGGAAAACTTATTGTCCAGGCCTTTCTTAAAAACGGAGATCAAGTCATTGCGACAGGGCGACGTCTAAGTGAGCGAACTGAAATCTTTGCTGCTGATCGGGCCCTTTATGGGAAGAAGCTTATTGAAATGGATCTTGATGTGAGTTCTCCTGCTGAAGTTGAGAATATTTTATCGAAGATACAAACTTTAGATGTGCTCATTAATAATGCGGGTTATGGCCTTTTTGGTGCTC
>CAMCZE010000107.1 GCA_945885655.1 Bacteriovorax stolpii
AGGGTGGTTTTTGGATTGAGTATTATTATCCGGACTCTCTTCACTATAAAAAACTTAAGACTATGTTATCCCCAGAACTCTTTACCAAACTAGAACATACTCAACCAGATAAATTGATGCAGGATCATGCTTTAAGGCAAGACCTTAACCGCAAGATCATCGAAGAATTGATGGAAGATCTTTATACAAAACATAAGGATATAAAATTCAGAAGTCTTGATGAACTCCCTTTGAGTTTTATGAACAAACTCATCAGCATACATCCTTTTCCAGATTTTAACGGACGTACTGTCCGTTTGTTCGGAAAACTTAGTTTTTTTAACTCAGGGGTGGATGTGCCTTATTTCATGATGTCGGATATGGATATGATGATGCCGGTGCAAGATCAAGTCAAATTCATTAAAGCATCTACGAAGGCCCATCAAATATTACAAGAAGAACTCATTGAAGAATATGCTATTGCCACATCTCAAAAGAGAATTCCAGATTATCTAAAAAAAATCAAACTGACTAAGTTTGTTACAAATGGTCTTAATAGTTTTGGCGACATTAATCTGGATGATCCAGAACAATTAAAAATGATTAAAAATAGAGACTGGACTAGATTAATCGATAGGATTAGTTCTGAGGCCTGGAAAAAAATTGATGGTGAACTAATCGATCCTAAGTTTCGTGAAGCCGCTACTATAAAAATTATGGCAGGGGATTCTTCACTCTTCGCTCGGCATTTGCCAAAAACCAATGAGTATATCTTTGATATTCTAAAACGTGATCTCCTACGAGATTCATATTTTAATTTGACTGATGTAGCAGTCCTTGAAAAATATCAAGACATCTATCCCCTTATTAAAAATCCGAACGCCCAGTCTCCAGATGAGATGACGAAAATAATGATAGATAGGCTTAGTGATAAAGCGGCCAGCACGGCCGATCAGCAGGAGCTCAGGAACATCGTCACGGCCCTAAAGCAGATTGAACATGATGAAATTGTCTATGCAGAAATGTTGGCCTCTATTACTAAAAAAAGTAAAAAAATTGCAGACCTAGATTCCATTAATACTATGATCAAGGGGCTAAGTTATTTTGGTTTCAGTAAAACTTATTTTGAAAATCTTCCTATGGAAAACAAAATCCGTTTTTTAGATGTCCTCCATGATCTTGTCCTTGTCAATTTAAAGACTGCGGAAAAAAACGGGAATTATGCTAGTGTTGAAATTTACTTAGGCTTTATAAGAAGTAAGATCAAGGATATTCCCGAGACTACTTCAAAAAAATACTTGAAACTTGGAGATGAGTATAAAAAAAGCATTTTAAAGATTTTGACTGAAGGAAATTCAGATCTTATATCGCCACGATTAACAAGAGGTATTCTTAGCGATCTCGAAATTTTTGAACTTCTAAAAAATAATACCATTCCGAATTCAAAGAAGTTTTCTCTTGAGTTCTTTAAGGAATGCTCTGAGAGACCTTGGCTGATTAAAGATTATAATTCTTCGGATCAAAAGAAGATACTTACAATTTTGTGGGAAATGTTTGATCAAAGTTTAATTAAAGATCCTATTAATAGCATCGTAGGCAAAGCGAATCTTTATCAGAAGCTATATATGGAAATGCCTGATAATTATAGAGATGGTGTTCCTCATCCTTCTAAACTTGAGCCAATAATTAAACAAGTCTTTTTGGATAATACTGATGTTACACCTGAAAAAGAAGTGCTCAATCGTATTTCAGGAAAAACACCTAAGGGTGTTAAAAATCCAGCTTCACTCCTTATTCCGTCTCTATTAAATTCTTATCTCAATGATTTGGATAAACTAGAAGTAATGGCAAAATTATCTTCTGATGCGTTCAGAGATGAGCCATTTAAAACATGGCCAACCACGTATGCCGAGATGATAAAAAAATACACCAGTATCCATGGGCCTTTTAAGAAAATGCCCTTTGGACAACAAAAACGTTTGCTGGATGCCTTGAAAGATTTATACGTGCCTTGGTTTGCCGCTTTTCCGAAAGAAGCTGAAGAAGCAATACGAGATTATGTGATTCTTTTTAATTTTGCTCATCCCAGCGTTCGGCCTAAACTTGTATCACCTTATGATGTGGATAAAAATATGAAAAAATTGAAAGTAGCGGAGCTTTCCAAACTTGATGGATTAAGAAAAAAAGCATGTGATCGAATTTTAGGGATCATGGACGTTTTGTTAGATTAGAAAATGGCCCATCATTGAGAGTTATTCCTTCTGTTACAACACTATCTAAAAAATTTAGGTTATGAAGTCATTAAATATTTCTTTTAAGATCAATAGCTCCTAGCCATTCTCTGTGTGTTGTACCATTCTAATACTCCTCAGGCCTTGAGGGAGGATGTTTCTCAATATAACTGTTAAGATAGTTAATGGTCATTTCTAGAGCAACTTCTAAGTCTACACCATTTGTGCCATCAACTCACGGGAAATAGAATGCGGAACTCTCTATCATTCAAAAAAAAGTATCCACGAATGTTGGTGTCCCATTTTTTTGGCAATTATTCAGAGATAGTAGGGATAGAAACTCGAGCATAATTTCATTTAATTTTAAGTTTATCATTGGCCGGCTAATCGGCCAGTTCTAGTAAGTTCTTGATGATGATTTTCCTGACCGCATTTACTATCGGTTGGCACAAAGATTTCATCTCCTGCCTTGAGAAGACACTGGGATTTCAGAATAAGTTGTTGCAGTTCCATTTTCATCAACAGTTCATATTCTTTCTATGAGGTAGCCGTCTTGTGATAGCAAACCTTAAAAGAGGAGAAGTGAAAAAATACTGTCTCCAGAGCTTCCTCATTAACAACGATTTATAAGTAATGGTTTTGATGGGCCTGTTGCCCTCTGTTCTCTTCGTCTTTTGGGCAATTTATGAATTGGCTGATTTCTCGATTAGAGGCAGACTCTTCTTGTACTTTTTAAAGCAATACGATGCTCCGTATTTATCTATTTTATAAATACTAAAAAATTAGTAGTATTGACTTCATGGGGAGTAGCTTACTCAAAACGAGTCTTCAAGTCGTCAACACGGTTTCGGCCCGATTTGAATATAAAGAGCAAGACCATAGATAAGGCATGGAGGTTTTTGTGTCTCATTTATTGGTTTTAATTATTGCTACATTTTTAATGTCTTGCTCTTCTTTGGAAGGTGGCCGGTCGAGAGAAAAATCGTCTCCTGGCTATCAATACGGGAGACAAATGGATGAAAGATCACTCAGAGCTGGGTTTATGGAGCGCTAATGTCTAAGCAATGGTTAAATTATCATCATCTCTATTACTTCATGACCATTGCGGAGCTAAACAGCATATCTAAAGCCGCTGAAAAATTACTGCTTGGGCAACCGACCCTAAGTGCTCAGCTCAAGCAGTTTGAAGACAGCCTCGGTGTTCAACTTTTTGAAAGACAGCATAAAAAATTGATTTTGACTGAACATGGAAAAGTTGCTCTTGAGTATGCCAGGAATATTTTCAAGATGGGTGGTGAGATGTATGAAGCCCTTCACGATAGACTTAAGCCTAGCAAGATCAACATTCAATTAGGAGCATTAGATAGCATTGCAAAACAAGTCATGCTTCAGCTCACGCAAGCCGCTCTAAAAATAGCACCTTGTTCAATCTCGTTGGTTGAGGGCAAATTTGAAGAACTGATGAGGGATTTATCCTCTCACAAAGTAGATTTAGTAATTTCAAACTTTCTTCCAAAATTAGAAGCCACTAAAGGGATGTATCATAAGGTCATTTCAAAACGCCCCTTAGGTATTTATGGAAGTCCCGTGTACAAATCATTAAGAAAGAAATTTCCACAATCACTAAACGATCAGCCCATCGTTTTACCTACCTACGACAGTCAGATGAGATATGATATTGAGCATTGGCTTAAGCTTAATGAAATTTCAGTTGATGTTATCGCTGAAACTCAGGACACAGCCTTAAAAAAATTAATGGCCACCAATAGCATGGCCATGATTCCAGCAGCATCACATACAGTTCAAAGACAGGTTCTCTCAGGAGAACTCATTCTTATTGGTGAGTTGAGTAACGTGACTGAAGAACTCTATCTTCTATCTGCCCAAAGAAAAATGACAAATCCTGTAGCTGCTGAATTGATGAAAATCTTCACTCTCTAAAATAATTTCTTCAAATTCAGCATCTGTTAAAACGAATCAAACGATATTTTTTATCCATTTTATCAATTCTGTAAAAAACTTTAAAATCATTTCATAGCTACCGCAATAGATGTGGAGCATGGAGGATAATATGTTGAAGATCGTGTTTAAGAATATGGAATCATCTCAACTTGCTAAAGATGTTATTCAAGAAAGAATCAGTCCTGTTATTGATAAATTCCCATCGTTACAGGGCCATCGGATCACTTTAACAATTGAGATGGAGAACTCACCTAAGCAAGCAGGCCCAGACTTGTTTACTGTAAGTTCAATGGTCAGTGGTAAAACCTTTAAGGCGCTCAAGATAAAACGATGTTCAGGCAATTTTTATCATGCCACTGCTGAGCTTGCTGACGGTCTTAATGAACTTCTAGGTCGTGAAAATGATCGTTTGATTAAGAGTCTCAAGAAACAAAAAATTGTAACTGGAGAAAATATTTATGAATAATATCTTTCATGATCATTTAGAACATTTAAGAAGTATAAGGATGGACAATTCACCCGCCATTTCAATGTATATACCTCTGAAGTGGGCGGATTATACACCAGGAAAAATTTTTTCTGCCTTGGTTAAAGCTGCCGATGGCCTTTTGGTAAAGGGTGGCCACCCTAAGATGGATTTTAGCACGCCAGAATGGGAGCGTTGGACGAAACAGGGAACAGTAACTCTTGCAGTATTTCACTATGCAGGAGTTACGAACTTTATTCCTATACCTATTCGCATGCAGCCTAGAGTGGTGGTTGCAAACAGCTTTCACGTTAAACCTATTGTAACAGCGGCCAATGAGTATGTTGACGCCCTTGTTCTTCACTTTAATGAGAGTGGTGCTAGTTTGTACAGAGTGAACCCTGTTGGCGAAAATTTAATTGATAGTTATATGCCCACAGAAGTTATACAAAAAAATGATTGGCCTTCAAAAATGGATAGAAGTTCGTTAAGAGAATTTCTTGAATTTTTAAATCAAGAAGTAAGAGGTTCAATACAGAGCACGACTAAGATTTTAGGGATAACAGGTTCTTTATTCACAGAACTAAGGTCTGAATCCTTCTGGAAAAAAGCCAAGATACCCATCTCATTTCTAGATGATTCATTTAAAGTTGCAGTTCCACAGAATGCCTTTTCCATAATGCGACTTAGATTAGCTCAAGTTGTGAATGAAAAGCATTCCCAGGCAGTTCTACATGCTTTGAAGGCAGGTTCAACTCCTCAAGATGAATTGTCGGTAAGAGTTCTAGGTACAAAGATCTTAAATAAAGAAATTAATCATCTGTGTGTTTCGTTGGATGACATGCACTTCGGAGAAATTGACTTCAAAACGGGCGAAACAACTGTCAACAAAACTCAAAAAAACTCCCAGGATGATGATCTTCTGGATGATCTGATTGAGCTTGCTATAGATAATGGAATCAAAATTAGTGTTGTCCCTAAAAGATATTTGCCTAATGGCAGAAGCTTTGTAGCTTCATAAAAAAGGAAAAAAATGAAAATGTTAATGATGTTACTCAGTCTAGGTGTTTTTTCATCTTGCTCTACTGCTCAAGAGAAGAAGAGTTTGTCGTATAGAATTCAAGCAGAGGAAGTTCGCTCTCTTCAAGAGATTAAATCTCATGCAGGATTTCTTCTTGAAAATCATCCAGAGCTTGATGAGACAACTAAAAAAGAGTTAGGTGTCTTACTGGATACGACAATAACCAAACAGCAAATTCTCAGAGATGAAGAGTCTAAGATTTTTCAATTACTTTTAAGTAAATCATTAAGAGTTAATCAACTTACTGATAGTGAACTTAAGGATAAAAATAATTTAAAAATACGTTTAAAAGATGTTTACGAACAAAAATCTAAAAATGTCTTAGTCCTAATCAATAAAATCGTGAGTCTTTCAGAGCAAAATGTTATCAATGATAGCTTCAGAAATGATATGATGGATTTCCTTAGAGATGTCCGTTAATTGACTTTCATTGAGGGGGAAGAAGCTGCTTTCTCCTCAGTTGCTGCCCCGTATACATATATAAGACTATACTGAACTACTAATTAAAAATAATATTTAAATATGAAAAATCTATTAGAAATAATAAAACTTTTACGATCTCACAAGCCTTATGTTTATTACTCGTTGGCCTATGGGCTTTCTACTCTTGTTGTACCCCTTGGGGTTCAGTTCTTGGTCAATAATTTAGCTCTTTCTGGTTTGTGGCTCAATATCTCAGCCTTTATTATTTTTATTGTCATAGGACTTATTGTTTCTCAGATAATTAAGCATTCTCAATTGATCATAGTTGAATCGCTTCAAAGAGAAATTTTTTGCATTGAGATTAACCAATGGAAAAATTTTAACCGAAAAGAATATTCTCATTACTATTTTGAAATTTTAAATCTTCTAAAGTCATTTTCTAAATCCTATTCTAACCTTATTGAATTAGGGCTGGTTATGGTTTTCGGTCTCTTAACAATTGTTATGTTTCACCCAATGTTTCTGCCAATTGTAATTATCATTATCCTTACAATATTTCAGATCTATAAATCATCGTCTTCTGCTTTAGTGTCTTCAATTAAGGAATCTGACGAGAAATATAAGCTATATGACCTAGTTCACTCTGAAAAACAGATTCAAGAAACTGATTTACAAAGTTTTTTGGAGGCGAGAGATGGTCACTTTAGTTTCGTTAGAAGAAATTCATTTAAAATTTCTGCATTGGTCGTTATTGTCCAAGCCATTCTTCTCTCGGTTGGATGCTACCTTATAAAAATCAATCAGCTTTCCGTAGGCCAGTTAGTATCTGCTGAAATAATTATCTCTGGTATATTCATACCTTTATCTAAACTTCCTTTGACCCTGGAAGCTGTCTACGACTACGAAACAAGTAAATATAAAATATCGAAAGCCATTGGAGGTCAGAATGCGTGATCTTCAAACATTAATCAGCCCAAGACTGCCTTTTGCACCTACAAAGAGTAAGACGCTTAAGGCCTTTTTCGTATTTTTTATTTTGTTTATGTTCTGCCCTTGGATTGCTTTTACGGTTGGTAAGGGGCAGATCACTGCTATCAATCCAAATGAGAGAGTGCAAACGATCACGGCTCCCCTTGGAGGGTTCATTAAAACATGGCATGTTAAGGAAGGTGACCGTGTTCAAGAAGGTCAGCTTCTAGCGGATCTTATTGATAATGATCCATCTCTACTGGATAGGCTTGAAACAGAAAAGAATGCTGCCAAGACTGGATTGGCTTCAGCTCAGCTAATGATGGACACCGCCAAAATAGACCTAGAACGCCAGAAAAAGTTATTTGAACAAAATCTCTCTTCCAGAAAGGATTATGAAAAAGCTAAGATTGAGTATTCCAAGCTCTCGGTAGAACATTCCAAAAATTTAGCAACTCTAACAAAATCTGAGACTCAACTTTCTCGTCAATCAACACAACGAATTGTGGCACCCAGAAATGGCACGATAACAAGAATTATTCCAGGTGAAAGAGGTATGCTAATTAAAGCAGGAAGTCCTATAGCGATATTTGCGCCTGATGTGAAAACCCCAGCAGTTGAACTATGGGTTGATGGAAACGATGCCTCAATGTTAAGTCCAGGACTATATGCAGAAATTCAATTTGAAGGGTGGCCAGCTATTCAGATTGCTGGTTGGCCATCCATAGCGATAGGAACTTTCAAAGGAAAGGTCCATTTAATTGACCAGGCCAGTTCTCATGACGGTAAATTCAGAGTTTTACTTGTTCCTGCATCAAAGTGGCCAAGTCAGAAAATTTTGAGACTTGGTGTTCACGCGAAGGGATATATTAAATTACGAGGTTCTTTTGTGTTTAAAGAAATTTGGAGACAACTCAACGGTTTTCCTCCTGTGCTTGAGCCAATACAAGATGAACTAAATAAAATGCTTTCCATGAAAGACTCTAACAAAGAAGATGAGACGGAGAAGAAATAATGAATATATTTTTTTTAATGTTTCTTTTTTCAAGTCAGACTTTTGCTTTAACTGAACAAGATGTTGCAATATCAGTGCTTACTAATTTCCCCTTAATACAAGAGGCTGAGCTCAAGGCCAAGTCAGCTAAGGGTGAGTTAACATCAGCGGAAGGAGCCTTTGACCATAAACTCATTTTTAAATCCAGAAATCGCATTGAAGATAAGTATGATAATCAATATTTTGAGACAACCCTAGAAAGACAAACAGGTTTTGGTGGAACAAGCTTAGTCGCTGGTCATAGACAGGGGCTAGGTCACTTTCCAGAATATGATGGCAAATATAGAACTTCTGGTGCGGGAGAAATATTTGCGGGGTTGTCATTTCCGATCTTAAGAAATATGAAAACGGATGAGTTTAGAACAAATTTAAAAATAAAACAGATTGAAAAAAAACAGGCGGAATTAGAATCACATTTGAAAAAGATGATCTACCTGCATAAGGCCCTTACTCTTTACTATAAGTGGATTCTTGAAACACAGAAGCTAAAAATAAATAAAAGTATCTTTGAGCTGGCTGAAAAACGTCATGACATGATTGAAAGAAAATTCAAGGCTGGAGATATTGAAGGTGTTAAAGTTACCGACAATCAAAGGGCCATAGATAAGCGCAGTGGAGATATTATAAAAAATGAAATTGAGTTAAACAAGATTCGTGCTGAGCTTTCTATTTATTTGAGGGACGAACAAGGAAGCCCTGTCTCAATACCTTTGGAATCTAGTCCTGAATTTATCCTTCAAAAAAATGAACCGTTGTTATTTTTTACAGATATATCTTTAAACCCTCAAATGAAAATTCTTGATTTAGAAAGAGAAAAACTAAAGCTTGAATCCATCTTCTTTGATCAATCAAAGCTTCCAGGATTAAACCTGGAACTTCTGGGTGCTAAAGAATTATCTCCAAAAGAGCCTTATGATCCAGAGAGACTCCAGTTTGCAGTAAAGTTTGATTTTCCGCTTGAAAATAGAAAAGCTGAAGGTAAGAGTGTTTCTTATACATACAAAGTATTGGCGATAGAAAAGAAAAGGCAGTTTCTTGAGTCTGAACTATCGCAGCAGTTAAGTTTTTTCATAAAGGCTAGTTCTGATTCCAAATTGAGATGGGAAACTACAACTAAGGAATTTGAAGGATCAAGAAAGATGGCCGAAGCAGAAAAAAATCGCTGGTCTCAAGGAGCATCTGATCTTTTTGTAGTTAATTTACGAGAGCAGGATGTTGCGGATGTAGACATTAGAAGATGGACTGCACTTTACGATTATCACCAATATCATTTAGATGCTCGCCTATTCTCAGGCAAGATCCTTGATGAGCAAAATAAAACCCAAAACTAATTTAAAGTATTGTCTTAGTATGGGGCAAATACTAGTCAACGACCCAATCTCTGAAATTAAAGACAAATGAAATAAATTCAGCTCCGAGACTGCTTATTTTAAAACTACATCTTTCCAAAAATTTCCCGG
>CAMCZE010000108.1 GCA_945885655.1 Bacteriovorax stolpii
GAAGTAAAAGCGCAGACTCTTTTAGGGGCAATATCAAGATTGATAGGTGTCGTCGTGAGGATGAGAAGTGAGTTTTTATCACGGCTCATGTTCACTAATTGTAAAAGGTGTTGTTCATAAAGAAGAAGATCTGTACTCAGACGGGCCACATAGTCGGCCTCTTGAAATTTTTCTTTTTCTATCGGTGTTTCAGTTAAAAGGGACCTCTTAATAGGTTTATAAATCAGGCGTGAGAGTTTGGGATAAAGAATCAAGGATGTTTGAATCCTGTCATCTTGATAGGCACGAAAGTTCCAGGCGATTTTTTTAATCTCTGAGATTTCAAAAAGATTTTCCGAAAATTCTTCGCTTCCACCCTGATAGATAACAATCTGAGGCCATTGCTCAATGGAGCGTAGCTCATGGATGGTACGGTGAATGGCCTGACCAGGTTTGGCCAAGGATTGAATCGTAATGGCCTTTGAGAGGTTTTGAGAAATAGTGGCCGCTAATTCTGCATGGAATTTTGCAAAGTAGCTTCCCATTCGGTCTCCCACGATTAAAATAGGGGCGTCCAGCTTGACGGCCGGAGCCTCTTGGGCAAAATGATAAGGCAGTGGGGTGACTTGTTCAGTATTAGCTGACCAACGTTTATAAACGAATATTCCGGCAGTTAAGGCCAGCAAAACACATGTTGTCAGAATAAATAAGAGAACTTTTTTCAAAAAAGGGACCTTTTAAAATTCTATTTCTTTTGAATAGTTTAACTTACGTCCCAAATTTGGTAAACCCGTGCCTTAGGAGTTTCCTATGTCTGAGCAGTTTGTTCCTGAGGTTCTTGCCCCGGCCGGTGGCCTTGATAAATTAAAAGTAGCCGTCCTCTATGGGGCCAGTGCCGTGTATGTGGGTGGACAAAAATTTGGACTTCGGACAGCAGCAGACAATTTTACTCTGGATGAGCTTACAGAGGGTGTCTGCTTTGCTCATGCTCATGGATCAAAAGTGTATGTGGTTCTCAATTCATTTCTTCATGACAAAGATTTATCCGAGTTACCAGAATTTGTGGCCCATTTGGAAGCGATCAAAGTGGATGCGGTCATTGTCTCTGATTTAGGGGTCGTGCAAACAGTTCGAGATCTTTCAACTATTCCCATTCATGTTTCCACTCAGGCCTCAACCTTGAATGTGGAAGCGGCCAAACTTTGGAAAAAAATGGGAGCGACTAGAATTGTTTTAGGCCGTGAAGTTTCTATCAAAGAGGCCGGCATCATTAAACGTCAGGCAGGTGTGGAAGTTGAACTTTTTATCCACGGTTCAATGTGCATGGCCTACTCCGGAAACTGTGTTATTTCAAATTTTACGCAAGGTCGTGATTCCAATCGTGGTGGTTGTGCCCATTCTTGTCGATTTGAATATTCTTTAGATATGGGACTAGACACGGAAGAAAAAAAGAAAGCTTTTTTTATGAGCTCAAAAGACCTCGAGGGTCTGAGAGTTTTACCTGAATTCATCAAAGAAGAAATTGATTCTTTAAAAATCGAGGGCCGCATGAAGAGTCATCTTTATGCTGGAACCATGTCAAAAGTATACTCTGAGGCCTTAAAATATTATGCTCAGAATGGAAATTTCCTCTCCGATGACCTCGTAAGTTGGGAGGCAGAACTTTCAAAAGTTTCTCATCGCTCATATACAAAAGCGAGTTTAGTTGAGAAGGCGGACGCAACTTCTATTTTTAATGAACGCGAAAACTCAAATGAGAATGAATGGCAGATGTTGGGAACTGTGGTTGAAGCAAATGCAAAGGCCGGTATCGTTATTGAAGTTCGAAACGCTTTCAATCAGGGTGACCTTTTAGAAATCGTTCCGTTTCTTGGCCCAGCAATTTTGATCAATGCCAATGAAATTGTTGATCTTCTTATGCGACCTTTGACTCGTACTAAACCCACAACACTTGTACGTCTGCCTTATAGAGAAGGTGTTTTGGCCCAGCATCTGATTAGACAAAAGGTCCACTGATGAAGATCACGACCTACGCTCAAAACTTACACGATCTAAATCTCATCAAAGACCAGGGCATCACGGAAGTTATCTTGGCCCACAAAAATTTCGCCAGATTTGGAAAGCTCTCAACTGAAGAATTTATTTCTCTATCAAGTCGGGCCCATGAGTTTTCATTGAGAGTTCTTTTTGAATGGGATATTTTGATGACAGAGACGACTTTTCAAGAAGTCATTCAAGAACTTCCTGACCTTATCAAGCATGTTGACGTTCTAAGAGTGCAGGATCCAGGAGCACTTCACTGGGCCATTCACCATACCGATAGGCCGTTGCAGTTTATTGCTGAAAATGGAAATCACAATGCTCGTGCCCTAAAAGAGTGGATTGCTCATGCACCGGGCCGCATGGAGAGGATTATTCTTTCCATCGAACTATCTAAAGCAGTGATAGAAGAATATGTGCAGACCCTAACAGTTCCCTGTGAGCTTTTAGGATTTGGAAGGATTCTTCTTTTTTATACCCCTCGCTCCCTTCTATCACCGTTAGCTCCTGAAAAACTCATACAAAATGAAGAAATCCTCGCCTTAGGTGAGAGCGAAGAATCTCCCCATAAAGGCTTTCCTATTCTAGAAAACCGCCATGGAACGTTTATGTTTCACATTAAAGAATTTTGTCTGGTGGAATTTAGCACAGAGCTCAGAGATATGGGGCTGCAGTATTTTCGTGTTGATCTTCGTTGGGATAAAATGGAACACTTGAAGATCCTCAAGAGTTCCATTGATAACTACAAAACAGAAATATTTGACACTTTTAAAGATGAGTACGCACAGGATCTCATGCGTGGTTTTTATCTGGTCAATAAAACGGACGTTCTTTTTCCTAAATTAAAAAATCACCGACTGCAAAAACGTGAAGGTCACTATTTAGGTGAAGTCATGGATGCTGAAAAAGGATCCCACCTTGCCATTAGTCTAAAAAAGGATTTAAGAAAGAGTGATAAACTTAAGATTCTCCATCCAAAAGGTAAAGAGTTTGAAGTTGAGATCTTCTCCTTAAGAAATCTATCATTAGAGGACGTTGATATCGTTGAAGCAGGAAGTGTGGCCTTAATTCAGTACATGAATGGGGTATGGGTTAAGTCCCAAGTCTTTTTAGCTTAAAAAGAAATTCCATAAGCAAAACCAATGGCAAGACCTGATTGAGAGCGGCTGTTCGTGTTTTGAAGATTTTGATAGTCTAAATTTATTCGATAAAATGATTCTTGCCCACGATGAAAATCAAATCCTCCACCTATTTCATATCCCTGAAAAAAGAGACTTGAATTCGTAAATTGATAATCTTTACCAGCATAACCCAAATGCATAAATGGACTGAATCCAGGAGATGTCAGAAGTTCTGATCCTTGTAGGGAGGTTTGACTTTTATTGCCGGGATTCCAAGGAAAATAACGAAGGCCTGCCTCAAGACCCTTCATCTCAGCATCGGCCGAAGTGTAGAGTGTCACGGCCAGAGAAGCAGTGAGGGCAAGTTTGGGCCAGATAAAATAATCTCCACCAAGTTCAAGATTAAAGGATGTGACCTTAAAGTCATTTGCGTTGGTTGAGTCCGTTTTTTTAGTTTGAATAGCAGAGGCGTTATAGGCCAGTTCGGCCACAAGGTTGAATTTCTTTTTATCCTCAAAAACGATATCTTGGGCCGACGTATTTTTAGGCAACAAGCTTAAGGCCAGAAATGTCAGGAGATTTATCGTTCTCAGTGTGAAGCGAGCGCAGGTAATTGTAGAAATCACCTTTTGCTTTGAGACTTTCATGGTTAACAATCCTTTTGGAGAATTTAAGTCTCTCAGAGAGAAGCTCTGGCAGAGAAGATAAAATTTCTTTCTGCATGCCTGAACTTAATAACGCATACAAGGAAGAGAGTTCTTCAAAATTTAACGTTTGAAGATAAATATGGCCTTGGTCTTTATAAACATCAAAGAGACTTTCTAATCTTAGATCTTGATGAATCCCAAGAGTGTCAGCAAGAATTTCGGCCTTATTGGTTTCAAGCTGGCCATAGACTTGTTCAAGCTTTTCACGTTTGGCAAGATTCTTACGGGGCCCCATGGCCATAGAACCCTTAATAATGAGTTCAAGAAGTTCTTGATGGCCCACATCTTCATCTTCTAAATCCACGTATTTCAGATCAATAGATCCATCATTTAGGTAAAAAGCTAGGGCATCATCAGGAATATAATCAATGAGGATAGATTTTTCTTTATCATCACAAGAAAGGATAAGTTTTCTTAAGGACGATCTCTGTAGTCCTCGACAAAGATCACTTAAGATGACTGTGGCCAGGTCTTGAGGAGAATAACTTGCGAGTTTAATTAATTTGATAAGTTTAATCGCCTCTTCTTTCATCATTGTATCATCTTGCATGAATTCAGTTCCGTGTTCCACAATGAATTCTCTAAAACGCCCTTTTTTCTCTGGCTGCATATTATTAATAAATGAGTCTTTTTGACCTTTAGGGAAAACGTCCATCAAGATAAGAATCGAAGAAAAATCTTCGGCCATGACTTTAAGAAGAATAATTTCTTCAAAAATCGCAGGTTCAGAACAAGACATTTCTTTAAGAACCTTTCCTGCTTCTAGGTAGGATTTAAAGCTCTCAAAGTCTGAGCTATTGATGGCCTTGGCCACTTGTTGTTGATTTTGAATTGATGCAGAAGTGGAAGAGGTTTGAGTCTTGGATTTGTTTTTTAAAATATCTGCTAATGAAGAAAAACCTTGTTTGAGAACAAAACCTTGAAGCACATAAAACAGAGTCAGTGCGAGCAGAGAGAGTATGAGTACATGAGCGTAATAGGTATTCCAGAATTTTGCAAATGGCCCTTGAACCACTGCCGAATTTTGGCCAACTTTTTTTTGAACAAGAGTTTTTTTAACATCAATTTGTATGTCTGTTTTTTTAAGGCCAGGAATGGTTGTATTAACAATTGCATAAAGGGCATCCCTAATATCAGCTTCAGCATAGGTATCTTGATGATAGTCGAGGATGAGCTTGATCTTATCGATTGATAAAAGCATATCCTCCATGGCGGCCTGATGAGGTTTTTGTTCCCAGTATTCTTCTTGTCCTTCAAGATAGAGGCCCGGCAACTCTAAGGTTTTGTATTGTCCGCGCTTTGAGCTTTCAGCGCCTACTTGTTTATTGAGTTTTAAATTGTTTATATTAAAATCAACGTTAAGATGAAACTCTTTTAGTCCTATCGTGCGAGTCATTTCCTGAGAGAGAGTCTTCCTGAGATACTGTGAAAGTTTTAGTTTTGAGACTTCAGATTGATTGGCCCTGGCCGTTAGCGAAATAAAAAGAAAACAAATGAATAGGGCAAGTGGTTTAAAGTTTTTCATTGGATGAATTGTAACCTCAAGCTAACCTTTCGATCAAAATCCATGGCCCCAGAATTTTCTATCTTCGGTGAACCATATCCAGAGACAGTGAGTTTATTCGTATTGGAAATATTTTTTATCAAGTAGGTGTGAACGTCCAATGCGCGCATGAGCGAGAGCTCCATATTGTTTTTCCACCAGCGGCCTTTGTGAGGTGAAACAGGTGTGCTGTCAGCGTGGCCCTGGATCTCAAGATGAAAATGGCCTTTTAGCTGGGAGATTGGCATTAAGATACTCTCTAAAGTATTTTTCCCATTTGAGGTAAGTTTGTAGTCACCTTTATTAAAAAAGACAGTATCTTTAAAATGGATATCAATAAATGAAGACGTTTTAGAGACTTTAAGATCCGGAATGTCTTTAAAAATAGCAACTGCATAATCCATTTTGATATCTGAATCTGTTGTTTGGTGTGCAGGAAGCCTTGATTGATCTTTTTTTGTCATCTTCTTTTCTAAAGCATAAAAAATAATAAAAAAACAAAGTAGGGTTGTAACCATATCCCCATAACTCATGGCCCAGGATTGAGAATCATTTTTTTTCTTTTTTCGTTTTGATAAAATATCTAGATGAAGTGATTTCATGCGGCCACTTCCTCACTGGCAAAAGAGAATTTATGTTTGGCCATAAATTCAGTTCTCTCATTTGGAGTTAAAAGACTCAACATAGATTCACGCACATAAACGGGATCATTTTTTCTTGCGATAAGAACCATTCCTTCATAAATAAGTTGTCTTACTTGAAGGTCTCTGTAACTTCGGTTTTGCAGATTATCGGCAATGGGTTGCAATATGTAGTTAGAAACAAGAATTCCGTAAAGTGTTGTAACAAGAGCAACGGCCATGGAGGGCCCGATAGATTCCATGTTATTTGGAGAGTTAATCTGTTTAAGAACTGCCACTAGACCAATGATTGTTCCAAGCATGCCAAAAGCTGGCGGATACTTTGCCAAGGTTTCAATTTTATCAATGGCCTTGTCGTGATGATTTTTTCTTTGAATGAGCATATTGGACATTAGAATTTCAAATTTTTCAGATTCAAATTGATTATGAATGAGTCTTAGACCATCAAGCACAAATGGGTGATATGTATCTTCTTGCATGTTTTTAAAATTAAGTGTGTCAAAATGTTGTTTCTGAGCGATTTCAACTAACTGTTTTGTGATCATCACATTGTCAAATTTATGTGGAGCAAAGGCCTTAAAAAAAAGGGCCAAGATTTTTACTGTATCCATAAGACCGTTGGTCATAATCGATACACTGATACTTCCTCCAAAAACGATAAGAATAGAGAGCCAATCGAAAAAAGTCCATCCAGATTCTCCGACGTGAGTGGCAGCAAAGTAGACAATAAAAATTCCAAAAAACAGACCAATGACATGTGTTTTCATAGGGCACCTGTCTCTAACAGATGAAGGACTTTTTTAGCTTCACTGTTATCTGGATTTATGGAAAGAGATTTTTCATAACTGGAGATGGCCTCTGATTTTTTTCCCATAAGAAGAAGAATACTGCCTCTCATATCATAAAAAGAGCTGGCCTTTGGAAACTGTTGGATCAGCGCTTCAGTACGTGAAAGGGCACTAACATGATCGCGTTTTAAAACATGGTGATTAATCTGCTGAATCTTGCGAGCAAGACTGTTTGCAGCTGCGGAACTGATTTCTTGTTCTTTATTATTCCAGACATCAATAGGTTTTAGAGACGCAAAATATTCAACAGATCGGCTTGATCTTAAGTCAAGAAGTAGTGTCTCAATAGCATGACCTGATTTTTTAATCTGAAAGGCAGCAAATTGTGAGTTTTCGTCATTGATTATTTTTAAATCAGCAGGAGAAAGAGAGAAGGGAGTCTTACCTAAAACTTTGTATTCTTTATTTTTAGTAAGATAACTAATCTCAGCTTCTGGAGGATTAGAAGTGATACTCAAGGCCTGCTCTTTGCCTTTCAGGAGCGAACATGCGGCCGAATTCAGAATAATGAGTGTTATTAAAATCCTTTTCATAGAACCTCTTAGAGGATGTTTCGGAATTTGTCGTTTTTACTATAAGATAAGGAGGATCTCTTAAGTCAGGAAGAATTTGCCTAGGGCATCCAGTTGTTCGGTAGCCATTGAAGGATAGGGTATTTATAACCGCCTGCGCCCATCTTCCATTTTCCTGTTACTGGAGTGAAGTCCCAAGTTCCAAGGGAAGTTTCAAAAACGGCCTGAGACTGCATTTGCGCGTCTGTGAGATCAAAGACACCCACAGGAGCAGTTTGAATAGGTCCAGCACCTTGTAAGTAAAAAACTCCTCCACTGAAACCATCAAAACTTTGGCCAATGACGAGAGTATTAGCTGTTGCTGATACGGATAGATTAAATAAGGAATGGATTCCGTCAGGAGCAGCAACATAACTTCGTACTGCAAATTGCTGACTGTTGGCAATTATTTCAAGATTTGAAACCCCCCCGGTATGAGCACCTGAAGAATTCATCATGGAGGTCGTAAAACTGTTACTTATAGTAACCACATTCAGTTGATGTCCTGTACCACCAAAAATTCCTGCAACATAATTATTACCAGTAATGACTCCGCTTGATACAACTTCATCGATATTGAAGATTGTGTCTCTGTAGATTTGGCCAACAATTCCTGCAACGTAGGTTCCGGAGCCGGTAACACTTCCTAAAAACATACTTTTTGACATGACAGCACCACCACCAAGAGAGTTATAAGCATAACCAATGATGCCACCAACACTTGTTGTTCCTGAAACTTTCGCGTATGAAATACTATTTGTGATATTTGCTGTGTTAGGGCCATTATTTCCTATGAGGCCTCCAGTATTAGATGTTCCAATCACTTCCATAGCTGAAGCCGAATTGGCCATAGTCGTTAGAAGACGACCAGCAAGTCCACCGGTATCAGTTCCAGAATTCGTGACTTTTCCTATTGCAAAGTTATTTGTATGTGTGCCAGAACCGCCAGATATTCCACCACAGAATTGGCCCGTGCATGTCACCTCTCCTATAAAATAACTATTCGAGATCCCATAACCATTTGCTAGTCCCTGAAGACCACCAACACCTGCTCCTCCTGAGATCACACCAAAAGCATAGGAATTTGATATTGGAATATCAAACTCTCCAGTTATTATTCCAGAATATGGTCCAGCGGCCACTGAGGCATTGTAGACTTGAACATTACGTATCGAACTCAAGGCCGTATGAGCTGTTGCTGCAAAAAGGCCGACTCCAGAGACACCCGATTGGGCGATGATGACGTTCACAAGTCTATAGCCTCCACCATTGTAAGCAAATGTAGCGGTTGTTGCTGTGGCGAGAATTTTATTTGTAATATTCGACGTAAATGTAATGTCATCTGTTTGTTGAAATTTTCCTCTTCGAGGGGAAATGGTATCCCGTGTGGTATCGGCCTGTGTATCTGTAATGGCCTGGGTCCAATGGGCCTCAGAACAAATGAGCCATGGATCTCCTGCAGTTCCAGAACCATTGTCATAATACGGAAGGGCCGTATTACAGGTTGTCGGAGTTGCAACATCTCCAGTTCCAGTGAGGTTAACAACCTTGGTGCGAGAAGTGTTGTAAGTTATTGTGTAGGTCGAAGACTTTGCTCCCGTAGAGGCCGGTTGAAAATCAACACTGGCGACACACTTTGATTCGGCCGCAAGTGTTGCTCCACAAATGTAACCCGTGAATCCTGTTCCAGGTAAAGCACCTCCACCAGTGTGGCGGAAGTTTGTGGTGTCAGAAAAAGCTGCAGAGTCTAAAGTCACCGAAGCTTTACCACGATTGATAATCACCACGGGTTTGGTAAAACGGGCGGCCACAGCAGTGTGGTTGTTACCATTCGGAATCGATCCATAATCAAGCGAAGTCATTAAAGTATCAAGCTCGATTCCCCAACCTGAAATATTGATGGTCGCTGTTTGTGTATTCACTCCATCATTATAACTAATATCAATGTCGGCAGAATGGTCGACGGTCAGTGATGTAGGAGCATAAGTAAAAGTCATGGTACAACTTGCCAGAGCTGCAAGGGTTGCTCCACAGGTTGTTGAAACGTATGAGTAGGGAGAAACAATGAGGGAGGAATCTCTGGTAAATGCTGTTGCGGCCACAGTCGTTGATGGATTCGAAATAGTCATGACGTGCGTTGCCGTTGACCC
>CAMCZE010000109.1 GCA_945885655.1 Bacteriovorax stolpii
CCCGGCATTAAAAAATTAAACATATGTCTAATAAAGGAGAATTGAGACGCTCTTTTTTTAATCTTACATTTTCGTAAAATTCTGGTTCGCTGATCTTAATTAATGGTGCCCGGGAAGGGACTCGAACCCCCACGATTATTAGTCGGGAGATTTTGAATCTCCTATGTCTACCATTTCAACACCCGGGCACAGACATAAATGAGGTTCGATTCTATTAATTTCGAAGTTTAGTGTCAATGGAGCGCTTAGCGTAATTTGATCAATTCAAGGGCTTCTTTGATTGTAAAACGCAAAAAATCTGGCCCTAAATGTTTTTTAAGTTCCGTATTGGATATGAGGCATGAAAATTTCAAATAATCAAAGAGATAGTCAGGCACGTCGATGTTGATTTTTTTTAGAAAGTGATTAAGACCACCAGCAAACATCATTGGGAATGGTATGCCTCTAGCTTCCACAACTTTAAGGGCCTCACGTAAAGCGATAAAGTCATTTCCTGAAACATTATATGTACCAGTTGGTAGTGCCGCGAGTGACCGATACAGAACATTGGCCATATCAAATTCATGAATGAATTGAAAAAAAGGATTGTAGTCCACTGGATTTAAAGAAATGGGGCCTGCAAGAAAATTTGTCATGGCATTACGGATCTGAGTCCCTATGATGTTACAAGGTCTTAAGACGACCGTTGAAATAGAATTTTGATTTTTCCACATCCAGTTAGTACAAATCTGATCCATCTCCACCACATCTCTGAGTTCTGGATGTTTAATACTTGCCCTTAAAGGAGATTCTTCATTTAAAAAAATGGAATTATCTGGAAGAGCACCATAAACATGGAAGGTAGAGAGGATGACAACTTTTTTTACACCAAAACGTTCACATAATTCAAGAATTCGGTTGGTTCCCATCACAGAGAGATCGATCCTTTTTGCCAAAACATTGTGGGTGTTTGATGAGTGACTGATGCGGCCTAAGTGATAGACCACATCAAAATGATGGCCTCTAAAAAGGTTCTCAAAATTACCACGAGAGTATTTAAGTTGGATGGAAGTTAAACCTTTAAGTTGAGGAACTCGAGCAACATCTCGTGAGTCAATTCCAATGATTTCCCAGTCAGGATGTTCTGTCAAAATGAGTCTCGATGTCATTTGAGCTAGACCACCAGCGATGCCTATGAAAAGAATTTTTTTAATCTCTTTCATTTTGAAACCTTGGAGCGGAATTCTTTAACAATCATTTTTGAAATTGGCTTTCTTAAAGAATCAAAAAAGGGTCTTCTGTTTTTTAGTCCGTGAACGAGCATTTTTTTAATCGTATGTTCTATATGGTAAACATTTTCTTTAACATCTTTGTCTGATGATTCTTCTTCGAGATGATCAGGGATCGCGATTTCTTCGCCGATATAAATATCAATAGGTGATGGAAGAGGAAAAAAATTGGCCGAAATGGGAAATGCTGGAGCTTTAAGTAGGCTGGCCAGTTTTCTAGCATGGAAAACAAAAGGAAACATCTCTTCAGCACCCACGACACAGACGGGAAGGATAGGTGTTTTTTTCTGAAGAGCTATTCGATAGAAACCTTGTGAAAAAGGTTTTAGTTTATAAAAGTCAGGTGTGTTTTTAGAAATTCCGCGAACACCTTCAGGAAAAACAAGAATGGATTCACCGTGATCAATGGCATATTCACAATTTCCTCGATCACCTAATATTGCACCAATCTGAGCAGCAATATCTCCTAAAAAAGGAAGTTGTGGAAGAAATCTCTCGACCATTGGTCTTAATACTCTTGGATTTTTGGCCTCTAAAAGAAAAGCGACACCAATAAGTAAACCGTCTAAAGGAATCTGCCCCGTGTGATTGGCAGTGACTATGTAACATTTATTTTTAATGTTTTCCAGACCAAAAACACGCACACGAAAGTAGGCACGATAGATAGGTACGATGATACGCATGGCTTTTTCACAGGTCTCTAAATCAAACCCCCAAGGATCTTTGTAGTCCTTGTAGCGTTCTCTGAGGTAAACGAAAATCTCATTGATTTTATGATCGTCTTCAGCAGTTAGTAGAAATTGTTTTAAGGTGTTATCCATTACGGTTAATCATAACTCTCATAAGACAGCTTAGAAAAATAATTATACCGGAGTGAATTTGTCGATTAATTAAAGCCTTGCATGCTGCTATTACGTTTGACGAATGTAATCATTGATTGTTCTACGGCCGGAAGCCCGTCACCCTTTTCGGCAGATGTGAAATGAATCTGTTTGACCCATTTGAATTTGTCATAAAGCACTGGCATCAGATTTCTCAGTTTCGCACGCTCACTTTGCGTTTTGAGTTTATCAACCTTGTTAAAGAGAATATAAGTCTCGAGTTCAAAACTTTTTATATATTCATGAAAAAGCTCATCTGCTTCTTGAACAGGATGTCTACAGTCTTGAATGTTCATTAATAAAAGTTTTTTTCCGCACAAGGTAAAAAAACTATCCAAAAGTTCTTGCCAGTTTTTTCCCATCTCTTTTGAAACCTCGGCATGGCCGTAACCAGGAACATCAAAAAGATAAAAATTTTCCAGAGACTTTGTTTCTCTGTTTTCAATAACGAAATTAAAAATATTGACCTGACGAGTTCGTCCAGGGGTTTTTGAAACCCTGGCCACACTTTTTCCAAAGAGAGAATTGATTAGAGAAGATTTTCCAACATTAGAACGACCTATGAAAGCAATGCCATTGATAAAAGGGTGCTCGTTAAGCCAAGTCTTAAGTTGGTCGACCTTATCGATCCCCATTAAAAACTCGGTTTTTCCTTTCTGAATATTCATGAACAAAGTCCCGGTCTGTTGCTTACTTTTTGTGCATCCTAGCAGAAAAGGAGGCTTACGTCTTTTAAAAAGGAGTTCTCGTGTATAGAAAGCAATTGTTTGAGGATCAGATTGGAATTTCGGGGGTTAGGATGGGGGATGAATTCAGTATTTTTCCTCTCTCCGGTAGAAAAAAAGTGATAACCCTTAATCGAACAATGATAGACCTCGTTTCTCCCTCTTATAGGCCTACAAATCTTTCTATGAGTTATGTGGAGCTTGCTCAGACCCATACCGAATCTTTCCATTACCGTCTGGAGTTGGATAAGGGACTTAATAATGGAAGATTTTTTCTAAAAACTTTCAAGGGTCAACCTTTTTGGATTAATGGACTGGCGGCCAAAGAAGCTTATATTGAACGTTTGGATAAACTATTTATCGAAGATAATAAACTTCATTTTATTCAAAACGATGAAAAAGATGAAGGACATCTTCACATTGATCATCCTGTTTTGGCCCTAGAGCAACTTTTAAAATCGGAACTCAATATTCTGATTCACGGTGAAACAGGGACAGGTAAAACACATCTTGCCGCTAAGATTCACCAAAAAAGTGGAAGAATGGGTCCTTTTGTTTCAATAAACTTATCTTCTTATAATCCACACCTGATTGAATCGGAACTTTTTGGACATAAAAAAGGCTCATTCACTGGGGCGATATCTGATAAAGTAGGAGCTCTTGTATTGGCCTCTCATGGAACTTTATTTTTGGATGAAATTGATTCATTGCCCATGGATCTTCAAACAAAACTTCTTACATTTTTGGATTCAAAAAAATTTCGGCAAGTGGGAGATCATAAGGAGTTAGAGATTAAAACGCGTATGATTTTCGCTTCTGGAAGACCTATGGAGCAGTTAGTGCTTCAAGGAACTTTCAGAAAAGATTTCTATTATAGATTAAAGGCTGGTCACACGATTGAACTCACTTCACTAAGAAATGACGTTAAACGCATTAGAGAGGCTTGCCATTTTTATGCTAAAGAAAACCAAATGAATCTATCAAAAAGGCTTATTGATTTTTATGAAACACTGGCCTGGCCAGGAAACTTAAGACAACTGTTTGGACATCTAAATAAGAAAAAAGTTTTTAGTCGTTCAGTTAAATTAGACTTTGATACTTTGGATGAGGACTTACTTTCACAAAGTTCGGACCTGATGAACATTCAAAGTGCTTATGAAATTATTCCAATGGAAGAATATAAACTTAAACATATCAAAAAAGCACTTGGGGCATGTGAAGGTAATGTCGCGCTGGCCGCTAGGAAGCTCAGGTTAAGTGAAAAAACGGTTAGAACTCTTATGACTAAATGCTAAACGTTTTGAACGGCCAATGTTTTAAAATACATGAGAGGGGGCAAAGGGATAAAATCATTTTGGTGACGCGATTGTGGAAATTAAAGACGGTATAGGGGATTGTAAATTTATAAAAACTCTTTAATTGGCAAGAATGTAGGTGATTTTTAAGTCCTCAACATTTCCTTCTTTATTGTAGAGTTTTAAAAATGCATTAATTTCTAGAAGAATCTTTTTTTTGATGACCTCTTTTCCTTCTTCTTCAAGAGGAAAAGTTGCGATAAGTGGCTCAAAATTATTAACAAAATGATCCCTCAATTGGAACTCATTTAACTCTAAGAATTTTTTGATGTTACGGTTAGACATTGTCGCTATGAAGTCGATATCGACCGATCTTATTTGGTTAACTTCAGCGACATAAACAGGTAGCCGAAAGTTTGAGATGGACATGTGTCTTGAGTCTTCTTTGTAGTAGTCAGGTCTCTCGTAGAGAACTTCAATTTCAGCACTGGCGGGGGCCCTCATTTGAGTTTGATTGAGAATTCGATTGCTGGAAAAGATCATGCCTATACTTGCCAAGATAGATGCACCGGTGAACCCAAACATGAGTAATGTCTGGGTAATAGACATGCCTTTTATCCATTCATTTAAAAGCAAAAAGGGAGTCAATAAAACTCTTTTTAATTTCGAAGATGTTTGATTCTTATCGGTTTTTTGAATTTTATATTTTTCCAGAAAAGCAGCGAAAATCGCTTTAAAGTCAAAAGATGATAATGAACTTTTGAGATAAACGAGAAGTACTGCCAATTTTGTTTTAATCGTTTGCGGAAAAGTTTTAACATGTTGGATGCATTTATTTTTGTAAGCTTGTATCTTTTGAGAGATGAGCAAGATTTTTGGCGGTAAAAATTTAAAAAACTTAATAACAAGAAAGGCACCGAGCTTTTCAAGTAATTTATTAATAATAGCTTCAATTTTGTTTAAAACTTCCATTGGCATCTTTATCGGCAATACTCATAAATAGCTGAGATGGAAGTGCCATTGTCGGGTATTGGACTTTTTTTCCCTTCTTATCCTTGGCCTTAGGTCATTCAGGGTAAAGCCGAAGAGCCTTATAGGAAGGTGATTCATGAGGGTTCAAAATATTTTCATACTTTTGATGCTGCTAATTGTAAAAGGTTGTGCGCAGCTATCAGGACGTTCATTTTTAACAGAAATGGAGCAAGATGATTCTAGGTTTTATGAACCAAGAGATGATTTTCCTATTGTTACTGGTGATACGGGTCGTTTTTGGAACTCAGAAAAAGAACAAAGGGCCCGCACACCAGCTTCGATGCAAGATATTGCAGAGGACAAGGCCCGTTATTCATTAAGAGCTGAGTTGCGCGAGCTAGAGGATAGACAAGGTGAAAGTGGTCGTAACCTGTATGCTCGTTATGAGCAAAAATTTCGATCTATTTCTGAAAAGATTTATTTTTTAAATATCCCAGCTCATGAACGTATGGAGTACTTAGAATCAAGAGGTTTTGTGAATCGTTCTCAATTAGAAGGGTCAGAGAAGAAAAGTGCTATGTCAGGACGTAAACCTCGCACAAAACAAGGTGAAGGACTTTTTGGCATGAGCAAAGATGATGTGCTTGTAAGTTGGGGGAATCCTTTGAGGGTCGAGATTGCGGGAAATCCTACCTATGAAAATGAGCGTTGGGTTTACAATCTTGATGGCGCGACGAAGTATATTTATTTTGAATCAGGCCGCGTACAGGGCTGGGAATAGTTTTAGAAAAAGGTGCCAATTCCTTCCGATAAGGGTAGTTTAAATCTAAATTATTCAACACTTTATAGAGAGTAATTATGGATTTTACCTTGGAATTCGAGCGTCCAGTTTCGGAGCTTGAAAGTCAGATCAGAACTTTAAAACAGAGTTCAAGTCAAAAGAATATTGATATCTCCCATGAGATTGAGGCCCTTCAAGCGAAAGTTGATCGCATGTTGGAGGATATATTCTCAAAACTCAGCCCCTGGGAGCGCACCCAGCTCTCTCGTCATCCTGCCCGTCCACATGCACTTGATTATATCGATAAAATTGTAGATGACTTTCATGAAGTCCATGGTGATCGTAGGTTTTCTGATGATCCTTCCATGATTACAGGTTTTGGGTATATTGATGGCCTGAAGGTTGCTGTGATTGGGATTGAAAAAGGTCGAAAGACTCAAGATAAAATTAAAAGAAATTTTGGTATGGCAAATCCTGAAGGATACCGCAAGGCCTTAAGGATTATGCAGCTTGCTTCTCAGTTTGGAATTCCGATTGTGAGTTTTGTTGACACTCCAGGTGCCTATCCAGGAATTGGAGCTGAAGAAAGAGGGCAATCCCTTGCGATCGCAGAAAACTTAGAAGAGATGTTTAAGATAAAGGCTCCGATCATCGCCATCGTTATTGGTGAAGGTGGTTCTGGGGGAGCCTTAGGAATTGCTATTGCTGATAGAGTTTTGATGATGGAATATTCTGTGTATTCAGTGATCTCTCCTGAGTCTTGCGCCAGTATCTTGTGGTCGGATCCTAAGATGGCCGAGACAGCAGCTAATTCTTTACAACTTTCGCCGAGTAAAGCTTTTGAGCTTAAAGTTATTGATGGAATCATCAAGGAACCCTCCGGGGGAGCTCATCGCTATCCCACAGAAACGTTTAAAAAAGTGAAAGAGACAATTCTAGTAACTTTACAAACTCTTTTAAATCAAGATTTGCACATCCTTATGGAAAATCGTTTTGAGAAATTTCGGCGTATGGGAAATACCACATTGATTCTTGATCAATCAGAAGAAGATAAAGGATAAGAATGAGCGTTTATTCGATGACAGGATTTGGTAAAGGTGAGGTCGTTGGTAAAAACTTCATTCTTGTAACAGAGATAAAGACTGTAAATAATCGTTTTAAAGATTTTAAGTTTCGTATGAGTTCTTTGTTTAATCCTTTAGAGATTGAACTTCGCTCAAAATTAGAAAATGAATTTCGCCGTGGCAGTTTTGATATAAGTGTAAGTTATAAAAAAAACGATAAAATTGCTGGAGAGTTTCAAATTGATACCAGAAAGGTTGAGGCCTACCTGGCCTTATTAAAACCCATTTTTGAAAGACAACAAGTTCAGATGCACGTTTCTCCCACGGAGTTTATGCGTAATGATTTTCAAAAAGATGATGATGATCAGAAAGATAAGGAAATGGAACCTCTTGTGGTGGCCTCGTTTGAAGCGGCCATTAAGTCCTTAAAAGAGTCTCGCTCCATCGAAGGTCGAAAACTAGTAGATAAACTTCTTGAACATCTCCATGTTTATGAAGACTGTTTAGTTAAAGTTGAAAGGATGAAAGCTGAATATCCTGAGATGATGAGGGATAAGCTTAATCAGAAAATCAAAGAAAAACTCAAGGATATCAAAGTAGATGAGTCAAGATTCTTACAGGAGGTGATTTATTACCTGGAAAAACTTGAAATAGATGAGGAAATCAATCGGGCCAAAATTCATCTCATTAAATTAAAATCAGTTCTGAATTCTCATGGTGAAATCGGTCGTCAAATAGATTTCCTCCTCCAAGAATTGGGGCGTGAAACCAATACGATGGGATCAAAATCTGCCCATACAGAAATTTCCTCAAATGTAGTTGAGATGAAAGTACAATTAGAGAAGATTCGTGAACAAGCATTGAATTTGGAATAAACATGTCAGGTAAGTTAATTGTTATCTGTGCGCCTTCGGGCACCGGTAAATCTACATTATTAAGTCATTTAAAAGAAGATCATCCGGATCTTCAGTGGTCCATTTCGTGTACAACAAGGGCCATGCGTCCAGGTGAAATAAACGGTAAAGATTATCATTTTATAACCGTTTCTGATTTTGAAAAACAAATTGCTGATAAAGAGTTCATTGAATGGGCGATCGTTCATTCAAATTATTATGGCTCTTCAAAAAAATTTGTAGATGAGGGTTTAAAACTTGGCAAAAAGATGCTTTTTGATCTTGATGTTCAAGGGGTAGATTCGATGAAAGCGATCTATGGAAAAGAGGCCCATGTTATATTTATTGAACCTCCTTCTATCGAAGAGCTTGAGAAAAGATTAAGGACACGTGGAACAGATCCTGATCATGTTATTAAGGAGAGGGTAAGCAATGCCCAACGTGAACTTAAACGTAAAAATGATTTTGATTATTTGGTTCTTAATGATGATGTAAATGAAGCTTATAAAAAGCTTAATGAGATAGTGACATGTTTGCTGAACGCATAGATTTTTCTCACGAGGCCAATCTCTCAATTGACGAGCTTGTAAAGCGAACGGAAGTTCTATTGCCTGAAAGTGACATAGGACTTCTTCGACGTTGTTATGAATTCGCTGAGAAAATGCATGTTAATCATAAACGTTCTTCGGGCGAAGCTTATATTATTCATCCACTTAACGTTGCGGCCACTCTGATTAAACTCAAAATGGATCTTGATTCCATTATGGCAGGTCTTCTCCATGATGTGGTTGAAGATTGTGATGTTACCCCAGAAGAAATTAGTAAGATGTTTGGTCAAAGTGTGGCCCAAATTGTTGTAGGCTGTACTAAGATTTCAAAAATTAAGTTTAAAACAAAAGAAGAATCCCAGGCCGAAAATTTTCGAAAAATGGTTGTTGCCATGGCTCAAGATCTTCGAGTCATCATTGTTAAGCTTGCAGATCGCATGCATAATATGCGCACCCTTCAGTATGTCTCAAAAGAAAAACAGATGTCTAAGGCGCAAGAAACGCTTGATATCTATGTTCCTTTAGCAAGTAGACTTGGTATCAACTCAGTTAAAGCAGAACTTGAAGATCTTTGTCTAAGATATTTACACCCTGATATTTATTATCGATTGGCCGAAAAAATCGCGATGAAAAAACGCGAACGGGAAGCCTATATCGAAGAGACGCTTAACTTAGTCGAAGAGCGTATGCTTGAATATTCCGTGAGAGGGGAAGTCACAGGACGCCCGAAACATTTTTATTCGATCTATAAAAAAATGCAGCAGAGGAACGTGGACTTTGAACAGATCCAGGATTTATTGGCCTTCCGTATTTTAGTTAGTAACATAACTGAGTGTTATAAAGTTTTAGGGATCATTCACTCTGCCTTCACACCTGTTCCTGGACGATTTAAAGATTACATTGCCATCCCTAAGGTGAACAATTACCAATCTCTTCATACGACGGTCATTGGGCCCAAAGCTGAGAGAATTGAAATTCAAATTCGAACTTTCGAAATGCATGAAGTTGCAGAGCGCGGGGTTGCTGCGCACTGGAAGTATAAAGAACGTAACAAGAACGATAATGGTGCTAATAAATTAAAATGGGTTGAAGAACTCATGGAGTTTAACCAAAACGTCACAAGTTCCTCGGA
>CAMCZE010000110.1 GCA_945885655.1 Bacteriovorax stolpii
AAGAGGCCTCTAGCTTTGAATAATTTTTTATTTTTTTTAACAAGAATGACTTATTCATTCCTGTCAGTAAACATTCAGCAAAAAGAACAGGCCCTTTAGGAAGGGGCATGAGCCCAATGGGTCTTACTGGACGAATCCGACCACTGGCAGAGCCTCCACGATAGTCTAAGGTTAACAGATTTTTATCCTGAACTAATATTTTTAAACCGTTGAGGCGAGTAGAAAAGTTAAAACATTCATTTTTATTAAACTGGGACAGTCTAAAGACAAAACTTTTTTCTAGTGCTGCTTTTTGATCCGTTTCCACAAGAGCAATCGCAGCGGTGATTTTTAAACAAGCAAAAGTGTCTTCAATGGCCACATGGTGTGCCAGAGGGAATCCGACAAACTCACTTAAAGTGGAGAGTTTAAAGTTTTTGGGAGGGGACCCTGATTTTTTATAAACGGCCCGAGCATACCTACAACTGTCGTAAACATCCAAAGGAGGAAATTCAATTTGAAAGTCGTGTGAAGATTTTATGAGATAGCCCAAATCAAAACTAGAGTTGTGGGCAATGATAGGAAATCTTTCTACAAACTGCCAAAAGTCTTTTAATGGTTTTTTGATCGTCGGTGCATCTTTGAGATCAGCAGTATTGAGCCCATGGAATTGGATCGTGAATTCAGGGATATCAATAAGGGGATTAATGAGAGTATGGAAAGTTTCAACTTTTCCTTCAGAATTTATTTTAACTGCTGCTATCTCGATGATTTTATCAACAAGTGGAGACAGCCCTGTAGTCTCTAGATCAACGGCCACTAACCCCTTTGGGAAAAGTTTGAGAAGCGAGGATATTTCCACGGCCGATATATTGAGAGCGGACTGACTTCTTGACATAGAGTGTCTTATAGCGTTTTTTGGAGCGTTTCGTCCAGTTTTTTGCTCTTTCCTAAATCACCTTATGGCCAAAGAATCGCAGCGCGATACAAAAGACAAATTTAAATTTTTGCTCATTCGAATTAAAAATTCTTTTATATGGATTATCCAGTATGAGTGTCGTTAATCCATACAACTTTTAATTTGAAGTTCTGCTGCAAAAAGTGCCTCAGAACAACTTTGTGGTAGGATTTTCGATTTTACTGCTTCAATGTTAATTACACGGTAGGCCCCAGAAGAGTGAGGATCTTGATCGATGTTGTTAATTAACGAAAGATCAGAGTAAAGATTCTCTTTTTCTAAGATGAAGAGGCAACCCATATTGATTGTTTCACCTCTTTCAACAAAGGCAGAAAACTGGTCCGCAAAATCTTCACTTGTATAAAGTGATTCTATCAGTTGTACTGGACCCCCAGATTCATCTACGGATTCATAGGTAGTATCTTTTTTTCCATGAAGGTCTGCAACACAGTTGAGGACTTCTTTGAGGTTGTTAAAACTTTTTTTGCTATGTCTGTCTTCTTTTTCTGAACTTCCTCTGATCATAGCGTAGAGTTGGTGTCCCATTTCGTGTGAGATGACTCCTTTATAAGCGGAGAGATTTTTTAAGGTACTCCAGCTGATAAAAAGTGCTGGGAGTTTAAAATGTTTATCAGAGACTGATTTATCAGAGAAAAAATCTTGGCGATAGGACTCATTACAAAGCGTAACAATATGAGAAAAAGGGAAATAGGTTGACTCATTTAAGATGTCATCAAGGAATTCTTTTTCATTTGTACTATGAGTGAGGTGGGAGTATTTAAGGGATTCTAAAGATGAGTTACTTGACCAACTCGCTGAGAGATCGTTGATGATTTCTTCTTCGAAGTTCTCTCGGTTAAGAGGAAGGTCATATTGAAGTTTCTCAAATTTTGTAAGAACTTTTTTAGCAAAAGTGGCCGAGATTTTTCTTTTGGTAAATTCAGCGGCCTTAAGTTTTGCTCTCATGACATATTGCCTAAAATTTTCTATCTCTTTCATACTTGGTAGTTGATTGGACGTTTCTGCAAGAGATTTTTCACATACATTCATCGCTAAAAGATATCTTTTTTCAATCTCTGCCTGACTGAGACTAGTTAAAAAAGAAGATTCCTTAACGCTCAAACTATTTGTTTCAATGATACTTTTAAAAAATGATTCAGGAGCTTTTTCAAAAAGATTTTTTAGCTTCTGATGAGAAGAGGTTCTAAGATGTTTAACCAATTCATTTATTGCAAAGATGGTATTAGTTTCTTCAATTTTGTTCGCATCGAGATCTTTAGATTCAACAACTCTTGTCACGGATTTTTTTATGATCTCTTCGATCAATAGACTAGGTTCATGATTTTGTTCAAGGCCTACGAGCACATCACTAAGAGCGTGTTGGGTTGAATAAAAAGTAGGGCTATTTGGAGTGTCTAGATAACCACTCATTGAAAAGATAGGGTATGGGAAAAAAATTAAACTAAAAATTTTCTGTAAACGAACATCATTTCTTATTTCTCCTATAAAATCATTAAGCCATTTGGCCTCTTCAGAGCTTGATTTTTTTTCGATAAATAATGTTGTGAAATCTTCGTCCACCACTGAAAATATTGAAACCCAAACAGAGAGTTTGTTTTTTACTGCTAATTCAACCATCGCAGGAATAACTTTCTGAAGAAAAAGAACCATATGTTTATCAATGGGATCTAGAGAGTTGATAAAGTTAATATCCAACTCACGAAGGGCCTTAATGGATAATAATTCTTGTTTATGAATGTGTTCTTGTTGGTTTTTCACAAGGTTAGCAAAACGTTCCATGAAAAGTGCTTGCTCTGCCGTTCGTTCATTTTTCACTCTGAGAAGAAGTTCTTCCATATCTTCATGATTTTCAGGAGTGCCACAAATTTCTTCTACGCAGCGATATAAAGGATCCTGGGCAAATGTGAATGCAGATAAAAGTAAAAAGATAAGTGTAATGAATGGCCTCATGGGAAAACCTTTATTTTTGATTGAAGGCGCATCTTAGTAACTTATTGGGGGATGACCACCTGAAGTCTGAAGAGAGTGAAATTCTTATATGGTATTTTTTGAGATACATCTTTTGTAATTTTAAGTGCTTGGAAGAATTGCTTGTAAAACTTAACGATGCAAAATGTAGTGGCCTTCATTGACAGATGCGCAGCGTTTAACCCAATATTTCAAGACATTTAGATCTTTTGAAAACAAAAGGAATTCCTCTCATGGCCAAAACATTTGATGTTGTAGTCCTAGGCGCGGGCCCAGGTGGTTATATCGCTGCTATACGTGCTGCTCAGTTAGGAAAAAAAGTTGCCATCATTGAGGCCGATAAACTCGGTGGAGTTTGTTTAAATCGTGGGTGTATTCCTACAAAGGCGCTTTTAAAATCTGCTCACTCAGTTCATGAAGTGGCCGATCTTAAATCTCTTGGGATAAATGTTGATTTTAAGGGGCTTGATGGTGCTGTCGCTGTTAAGCGCGCCAATGATATTGCTGGAAATATGTCCAAGGGTATCGCATTTTTGATGAAAAAAAATAAGATTGAAGTGATTTCAGGAAAAGGTGTTTTTAAATCTGCGAAGGTTTTAGAAGTTACTGATACTGCGGGGAAAAAAGAAGAAGTCTCTGGAGCAAATATTATTATTGCGACAGGAGCGAAGTATCGTTCATTTCCGGGTCTTGAGCATGATGGAAAACGTCTCATTGGTGCTTGGGAGGCCTTAAAACTTGAACAACTTCCCAAATCCATAGGGATTGTTGGTGCAGGTGCAATTGGTATGGAGTTTGCCTATTTTTGGAATGCTTTTGGTGTAGAAGTGCATATCTTCGAGATGCAAAAAAATCTTCTTCCGATCGAAGACACAGAAGTCTCTGTAGAAGTTGAAAAACATTATAAAAAATATGGTATCAAGCTTTCTTTAGGCATTGAAGGAATCACAGCTAAAAATAATGGCAAAGATGTAACATTCACGGTGACTGAAGGTGGAAAAAAGGTAGACCATAAATTTGAGATGGGTCTGATTGCTGTTGGTATGACAGGAAATCTTGAAGGTTATGGTCTTGATAAGGCCGGCGTTGAAACTGATAAGGGTTTTATCAAAGTCACCAACATGTATGAGACAACAGCTAAAGGTGTTTACGCCATTGGTGATGTTTCTGGTCCACCTCTTCTTGCTCATGCCGCTTCTCATGAGGGGATTGTGGCAGTAGAGCATATGCTTGGGCTTCATCCTCACGCCATTGATAAGATGAATATTGCAGGATGTACTTATTGCCAGCCACAGGTGGCATCAGTTGGGTATACCGAGCGTGCTCTCAAAGAACAAAAGATTGAGTATAAAGTGGGTAAAGTTCCTTTCATGGCCAACGGTAAAGCGATCGCTTCAAATGAGAAGGATGGATTTATAAAAGTGCTTACAGGTAAACATGGGGAGTTGTTGGGGGCCCATATAGTAGGAACCCATGCTACCGAATTGATTCACGAATATATTTTATTTAGAACGATGGAAGGCATTGATGAAGAAATCTTTGCAACCATTCACCCACATCCCACTCTTGGTGAGTTTTTGGGTGAAGCTGTTTTAGCGGCCAAGGGGCGCGCACTTAATATTTAATTTAGATTTTTAAGGAGATAGTTTATGGCCAAGATTGAAGTTGTAATGCCTCAAATGGGAGAGTCGATCACGACAGGTACCATCACTAAATGGCATAAAGGTCCGGGGGATATTATCGAGCTAGATGCAACTCTTCTTGAGATTTCAACTGATAAAGTAGAATCAGAAATTCCGAGTCCGATTCAGGGAAAAATCGTACAGCTTCTTTACCCTGAAGGGACAACCGTTGATGTTGGGAAGCCTATTGCCATTATCGAAGATGATATGAATGCATCAATTGATACTTCGGCCACTAAAATAGAAGCTAAGTCCGAAGCAAATGCTAAAACAGTATCAAAACCTCAAATGGCCCCGGCCGAAGAAGTTCATACTGATGAAACTGAAGAAGGTTTTCGTTTCTACACTCCACTTGTTAAGGCCATGGCAAAAGAAGCTGGTGTCGCTCTCTCTGAACTTAAAAATGTCAAAGGCTCAGGAGCTGCTGGACGTGTGAATAAAGCTGATCTTGAATCTTATATCGCTAACCGTGGAAAAGGCGGAGCAACTGCTTCTGCCCTTGTGACCAAGGGAGCTCTTCCAGGAACTCCAGCTCCAAAGGGTACTGCTCAAACTCGTTCAAACGGAGAGAGAGTTGAAGTTGTTGTTATGGATAACATGCGCAAAACAATTGCTAAGAACATGGTTCTTTCTAAACAAACCTCACCTCATGTGAACTCAATAGATGAAATCGATATGACAAGTCTTGTGAAGGCCCGCGAGAAAATCAAAAACGAATTCAAAAAGCGTGAAGGTATTAACCTTACTTATTCTCATTTTGTTCTTTACGCTATCGTTCAGGCCTTGAAAGAGCATCCTCTTGTGAACTCTTCTCTTGAAGGCGATAATATCGTGATCAAAAAAGATATCCATTTAGGCTGTGCTGTGGCCGTTCCAGGAAATGGACTTGTTGTTCCTGTTATTAAACACGCTCAAGATTTAAACCTTACGGGCCTTGCCCGTCAGTTGGATATCCTTGCTAATAAGGCTCGTACGAAAAAACTCACAATGGATGATCTTACTGGTGGAACATATACGTTTACCAATAACGGTTCTTTTGGAACTCTTATTGCAACTCCAGTGATTCTTCAACCGCAATTAGGAATCTTTTGTACTGGTGTGATTAAAAAACGAGTTATGGTTACTGAAGATGATGCTATTGCCATCAGAAGCATGATGTATGGAACACACACTTATGATCACCGTATTATTGATGGAGAGTTAGGTAGTAAATTTTTGGCATCTGTAAAATATCATCTTGAAACAATGAATCCTGAAAATTTGATCTAAATAAATAAGAAAGCCTCCTGAGATGGAGGCTTTCTTATTATGATTTATTCTTCTTCAATAATTTTTTGAGCGTTTACTGATACAAAAACACTTCCTTCGTCTTCATTTGTTGTAGTCATTGTTGCTGTTTGATTTTCATGAACTAAGAATTCTGGAGTGGCCTGAATCACCCGTTCTCCGTCAATAATAGTACCGATCGCGAATTTGATTCGAAGTACATCAGCTGCTTTTTCTGTGACAACGACATCAACGAATTTTTCATTTTCTCCAATCTCTCTGATCGTTGTAGCGACTTCCTGACTTTTAACCATGACTCTTGGAGTGATGATGTCATTGTTATGCTGAACCTTGATCTTAAGATCATAAGTAGGAATGGCCGCCATAGCGGAAAAACTTAAAAGAAAAAGTACTGTGTATTTCATAATATATCCTTGGTATTAATAGTTTCGCTATAGGAAGAGTCTTCGTCAATTCTAAGGTCTTTTTTTAGTCAAAGCGACATACTGATCCATAAGTGCCTTCTCTGAGCCATTAGTTTGTGGTTTATAGAATTTTTCGTCCACTCCTTCTGGTAGATAACGTTGCTGCGTCCAATTTTGAGGGAAACTATGTGGGTATTTATAGTTTTTCTTCTCTGGCGATACGCTTGAAAGATGACCAGGGACTTCGAGGGTAGGGTTTTCTTTTACAAATGAGAGGGCCTCATTAATACCCATATAAACGGAGTTTGATTTAGGTGAAAGGGCCATAAAAACCGAAGCATGACTTAAAGTGATCCTTGCCTCTGGCATCCCAATTTGTTTAACTACATAGTGAGCGTTGGTAGTGACTTGCAAGGCCTGTGAGTTAGCGAGTCCCACATCCTCAGATGCCAGGATCATAAGCCTTCTTGCAATAAACTCTGGATCTTCTCCACCATCAAGCATCACTGCTAGCCAAAGCAGAGCTCCCTGCGGATCTGATCCTCTTATTGACTTGATAAATGCACTGATCACATCGTAATGGCGGTTAGCATTCTTATCGTACTGACGAGCATGTTCAAAAATATCTTTAATGATCTGATCTTTATTTATTAACTCAGTACTTGTGAAGGCCACAAGACGCGAGAGCTGATTAAGAGCAAAACGAGCATCACCATTTGAGAGTTTGGCCAGATCCTCTAAATAGTCTTTGAGTTCCGGGCGACCCAGATCTTCCATGCCCCGTTCAAGGATTGAAATAAGATCATTTGGGCCTAATTGCTTAAGTTCAATGAGTGAGACCCTCGAGATCAGTGCTTTATTCAAAGAAGTGTGAGGGTATTCGGTAGTGGCACCAATAAAAAGAAAATCACCATTTTCTAAGTAAGGTAGGAGCGCGTCTTGTTGAGATTTGTTAAAACGGTGTATTTCGTCGATGAAAAGAATACTTTTTTTACCAAACTCACGTTTTTGATCAAGCATTTCTTGAATGAGGCGTTTAAGTTCAGGGATGCCGCTTGTTACAGCACTAAAGACATGAAATTCTCCACCAATCTGATCAGCAAGAATGTAGGCCAAAGTGGTTTTGCCCGTTCCTGGAGGTCCCCAGAAAATGACGTGACGAGGATGAGTGATAAGTTTTTCAAGCTGGGGTCTTATTTTTACTTGGCCAAAAAAGTCGGCGAGAGTTTTGGGTCTTAGCTTCGCCGCTAAAGGTGGAGTGGACTCATGATGAAAGTTAAAAACATCCATTTGCATAGGTCCCTTTTTATCAATGGAGTTGGCCCCCGTAAAAGACTTTTCTTGACATACCACAGCTTAAACCTGTAGTTTGACCTTTGTTCTAATGCCATGTGAAGGGGGTGTATTGAGCATGTCGACTATTTCAATTTCTATCGATGACAGATTTCCAGCTGAAAAAGCACTTAAAAAATTTAAGCGTCTTTGTGATGCCTACGGGATCGTCAAAGAATACAGAGCTCGTTCTGAGTACCGCAAACCTTCAGTCAGAATGAAAGAAAAATTAGAAAACGCTGAGAAACGCCGTCACAAAACGGACGTCCGAGGCCGCAGAACTTCTAAGTATTAAGAAAAATGGGCCCTCTTCGGAGGGCCTTTTTTTTATGCTATCATTCTTCAATAAGGAAGGGTGTTCCATGGGAGCAGTCGTGTTTGGTAATGAGTTTTTTGATCAGTGGCTCCATCAAAAGAGTAACGAGATCTTGGCGAAAGTAGAAAAAGAAAAAATTTCTAATGAAGACATGCTTATTCTTTCTTTAAAAGCACAAGTCAATCACTTCCATCATATGGACATAGAATTTAGGGAAGAGTTTCTAAAGATCAATGGACGATTTGGTGAGGTTCAAGGTCAGTTCGATGAAATAAAAAGACAGTTTACGCTAAAATTTGAGCAAGTAGATAAACGATTTGAGCAAGTAGATAAACGATTTGAGCAGGTGGATAAACGATTTGACCGTCTCACCGCTGTCATGATGTGGGGCTTTGGTCTTTTGACGACATTGATGATGACCATGATCTTGAAGCTTTTTCTTTAGAAGTAAAATCTTAGTAAACTATTCCAACGATTATGGATCAGTGAAAGATAAGGCGACATGCCTTCAGGTGTTTTTTTATTTCTTTTAGTGAGATTCATATTTAGAAGGTTCACGGCGAAATTCAGTGAGTTCACATTTCGATTTAGAAACTCATAATTTCTATTTTTTGAAATATGCTGTTGAATAGGATGCACGAAATTAAAGAAAAAATGACGAAAATCTTCTTTGTATGTGTAGGGAATGTATTCCACGATAGCAAGAGAGATGAGGGTATTAAGCTCATCAAGCTGTTTTACGATCTGATAGGTTTCTTTTTTATGACGGATACTGGCCTTAATCATAAGTGTGCTATTATCGAGTTCACCTTTGACCTCTTCGAGAGTGGCGTGAAAATCCTGAACAAGTCTCATACCAGTAATGGTGTTTAAGTGCAGAGAAGATGAGATTTTTTGATGAACAAAAAGTTTTAGAGTCCTGGCCTGGATAAGTGAAAGTTTATTTTGAATGGCCCTGAGATGAGAATAACACGAGTCATTAACAAGCCTTGGGCAACTAGTGAGAAGATGTTCTTTGTCGGTATTCATGGATTCAAGCTGCACCACGATCCCACTGAGTTCTTGTGGAAAATCAGGGAAGAGGGCAATCATTTGATAAAAATCATTAAGAATACCAGAAAGCACAGGCCTTACGTTAATTTGGAACGCCTGAGGTGTAAGACTCTTTTGAGCTTGAGCATGGAGAGAAAGAAAAAAGAATAAGGGTAAAATAAACTTCATTGGTTTCATTATGCCATAGAGTTTAAATGAATATCCACCTAATGTGAGGAATAGATGAAAGGATCTATGAAGCATATGGCGAGAGATTGTACACAGCATTTGATGTTCCTGTGGTGGAGGTTTTTTAAGTAACGACCTGGCACTAAGAGGGCATAGAGTTACCGGTATTGATCTTTCTGCTGCTTAAAGTATCAAGTGGCCGATGTTTATAAACTTCCTTTTAGTTTCAACACATTATTGAATGATTACAAACAGTTAATTTAACTTTGAGTATTCGTTTGTGATTGTCTGTTTTCATCTTTTTTTGTCTGTTATCGGGGACATTAGATAAGATAC
>CAMCZE010000111.1 GCA_945885655.1 Bacteriovorax stolpii
GCCATTACTTATCATGATGGTGACAACTCTTATCGGTTTTTTAAGTTTAATAACATCCGATCTCATGAGTATACGACAACTGGCCATGACATCAACCGTGGCCCTAGCACTTACATGGGCCATCCTGCTCATTCTTTTAAAAACCATACCTTTAAGTATTAGTCTCGAGCGGTTAGATTTTCTAAAAAACAATCTTAAGATGCCACGATATCGTCCTTTATTAGGTTATGGAATTCTTACCATCCTTTTAATCGGAGGAAGTATAGGCATCATTCGTATGCCGATACTGGTAGATGCCATTGCTTTTTTTCCAGATGGCCACGAGGTACATAAAGGATATGTGAACATCACAAAAAGCTTAGGTGGCACTCCTCAGTTTGAAGTGATTATTAAAAGAAATGATCAAAAAGAATTGGATTTTTCTGATTATCAAAAGATTGCTCTTTTTGAAGAAGAACTCACTAAGGGATTCCCTGGGTATAAACTTTTAACTCTCAATAACTTGGTAAAATTTGCTAACAATAAATATGCTTCCCTAGACGGTTTACCAGATAATCATTTTGCTTATTTAGCATTAAGTTCACGCATTCCCAGCTCTCTTCAAAAGTTTCAAGTTTCTCCCACAAGTTATCGTATATCCTTAGTCTCTCCAGTTTTAGATACAAATAAAAAAGATATTTTTGAAGAGAAGCTGTTAAGTTTTATCTTAAAGCTTGATCCCATTTATTCTGCTCGAATCAGTGGGCTAAATTATCTTCTTTTAAAATCTCAATCTCATCTCGTACAATCACTAATCAAAAGTTTTTTAACAAGTTTTTTAATGATCGTTCTTGTTTTTGCGGCATTTTCACGAAATATGCATGACATTATTATCTTTTCGATTTTAAATTTTGCTTCGATCTTGGGTGGTCTTTTTTGTATGTGGATGACGGGATTTTCATTAAATATTTCAAGTATCATGACAGTCAGTATCAGTATGGGCCTTGTCGTTGATAGTACAGTCCATCTGTTATTCGTTGAAAAAATGAAAGAAAATGATCAGATCAAATTTTCTTCCACTCTCACTCCAATTATTTTATCCCATATCCTCTTATTTTTTGCTTTCAGCTTTTTATCATTAGAGGGATTTTTGCCGATCAGAGATTTTTCTTTGGGGCTTATTATTTTACTCTTTATCGGACTCCTCTGTGACCTTTTTGTATTACCATTGATTGCTAAAAAGTCTTGACCCAAGCATCCATTTTTCTCTCGAGCACTTCTAATGGAAGGCATCCATCTTTTAAAAGTTCATCATGAAAGGCCTGAAGATTAAATTTTTTACCTAATTTTTTAGCATATTTTTTTCTTAACTCCCAAATTTTAAGGGATCCGATTTTATATGATAAGGCCTGTCCAGGAATGGCCATATAACGTTCAATTTCGGCCACAGCACCCTCTTCGGAGATGGCCTGATGATTCATCATATATTTTACGGCCTCGTCTTTTTTCATACCCATGGTGTGAATGCCCACATCCACGACGAGTCTCACTGCTCGGTGCATCTCATCTCCTAATGCTCCCATGTATTGATATGGATCTTTGTAGAGTCCTAGTTCACGTCCTAAAGACTCTGTATACAAGGCCCAGCCTTCACCATAGGCACCATACCAAGCAAAACGTCGAAACTTCGGAAGTTCACCATTTTCTTGTTGAAGTGAGATTTGATAATGGTGTCCGGGGATGGCCTCATGGAGAAAAAGTGATTCCATGCCAGAAGTCGTATTAAACTTTTTAGGATTTAAAATAGGAATGTAAAAAATCCCAGGACGAGTTCCATCGGGAGAGCCTTGATTGTATTCAGCGCTGGCCGATGCCGCTCTAAAATCCTCAGTTTTTCGAATCTCAAAAGGTGTCTTAGGTGTACGATTAAACATCACTTTTAACTGAGGAGACATCCTCCTATGAATATCATGAAAGGCATTTAAAATTTCTGTTGAATGCTGATAGGGAGTAAACTTTTTATCCGTTTTCATATAATCAAAGAAGGCACTCAGATTTCCCTTAAACTTCACCTCATCTTTAACCCGTTCCATCTCCAATCGGATACGTGATACTTCATTAAGCCCCATCTGATAAATTTCGGCAGGAGTGAGATTTGTTGTCGTCCAACTCTTCACAAGATACTTATACATTTCAGCTCCATCTGGAAGGCCTGAAATGCCGTGAGTCTCCCGAGCGTGAGGCAAGTATTCTTTTTCTAAAAAGTTTTTTAATTCTTTGTAGCTTGGATTGATATAACGATTGATCGCTTCAATGTACTTAACAGCAAGATTCTTTTTTTCTTGGCGTGTAAAACTGTTTGGCATGTTTAAAATGGGATGATAAAAAAGACTCTTTCGAGGTTCTCTTACAATCAACTTTTCCATCTGTGGAATCATTTTCTCGACTAAGATTTTTGGTAACACGAATTCTGACTTCATGCCTTTTCGAAAGTTTTCAATGGCGGAATCAGTCCAAATACTAAAATCCCGCATTCTGCCAATCCAATTCTCGTAATCCTGGATCGTTTTAAAAGGTTGAAAACTCTCTCCAGAGCCTAGCTGGCCCATAGAGAGCGGTAATCCCCAAAATTGCTGAAAAGGAATTTTCCATCCTTTAAATTTTAGCCCCTCTAACTGAGACACCATTTCAAATTTAAAAACATCATAACTAATTTTATCATTTTCTCCTAAAGTTTCTCGGTCAAAATCTTCAAGTCTCTCTAAGTAATTTGCATAAAACGTTCTCTGTGTTTTTCGAAAAGTCGCTGTTTGATCATTGGCAATGATGTGATTGTAGCGATTATCTCCCTGTTGAGTGGCCTCTAAGGTGTTGTACTGCGCACGCTCGTCCCAATACTGCTCAAATAAGGCATTGAGATTGTCGGCCTTTTGGCGAGGCCCTTCAATTTTCTGTGCACAGGAGAAGAGGCAACAAAAAAGAAGAAGAAGTAACATGTGCTTCATGGGCAAAGTCCTAAATTTAAAAAGTTTCCCTTATTCTATCCAGGGGGCCTAAGGCTTGTCCAAAAAAATTATTTTATTTCAGATACTTAGGCATGAATCACGCGTTGTTCATCTTCCCAATTTGATGTCTTAAATATTAGCACCCATGTAATCTTGGTTGTTTAGCACACACTTTTCCGGCCTAAGTTTATAATGAACTCATTATTACAAAGGATCTATTATGAATAAGGCCCTACTGATTTTAGTTTTCTCGTTAAATGGTCTTGCTTATGCGAGTGAACCTACCTCTATCACCAATGTGACTTGTAAAATGTCTGCTCAAATCATTGGGGTTAGTAGTAGCTCTATTGATCAAGATAATGACTATGTACTCTCAATTGGGGCCAAAAAATATCAATTGAATTTTAAAGAATCTCGTGCCGAAAATGCTCAGTTTGCGCACACGTCAATGAGTCGAATCGATACAAGTATTTACAAGATTAACATTCCTCTCGATTTATTCGAAAATCATTCAAACAAGAATGAAGGTGAAATTTTCAAAATGTCTACAGTTCAACTAAAGCGTATTGGTTTTTTTAGAGATAACGTTGTTGAAGCGTTTTCATTTTTACCAATCCTTAGGGAAAACGAAATTATAAAGATAGATATTTTAAATTACAGTTCTCTCACAACACGGGAATACTTATTAGGGAAAAACCAAGAACTGATTGCTGATGGGAGCAATTTGGGTGTGTGGGATTGGACGGCCAATAAAGAACATTATGATTGGAATACTAGACAACTTGAACTCGAGGAAACCCGGCATTTTTTTGGTATGGATCCATTGATTGTTGAGTTCAAAAGAATTTGCACAGCGAAAAAAATCTAAGGCACTAGGTTTTGACTAAGTAGCTGATCCTGATCTTAAAAAAATAATTCCTTCATGGGGGCTTCGGTTCGATCGAAGCCCTCTCTTTTAAAACCTGTTCTTTCAAATTTTTAAAGATTCAAATTTTCCTCGATTTGAAAGGTAGGCCTTAGAATTCAGGGCTTTTGATGGGGTCGTTCCTCTTCTGATGATCTCCTGAACGAACATAAAGAGGCCAGGAAACCCTTGGGAACCATTAACTTAATATTTCAGGGTCGAAAGGCTGGTTGATTGATTGTTTAATTATCAGCTATATATGTGTACATAAAAAACAATTATAAAGACAGTATACTTGTTATTAATAAATAACTATTTGGAGAGATTTCTATGAAAAGTTTTTCATTGTCCCTGATGCTGTTAGGTCTTGCTTCCTCTTATGCTATCGCTGGTGAAGTCTGTGGGAAAATAAATAAGTATAGCAAAGGGTCAGATGGTCCATACTACAGAGTTGAATTTACCGATAAACGTGAACTTTCTAACATCATACTAACTTTAGGTGAGCAAGCACTGTTTGCTGTTTCGATGGCAAACGAAATTACTATTTGTTTTAAAGACGAGCAGGATCAATATTACAGAATATTTTCAGCTTCTAAATAGCTGAGCTTCGATCTGAAAGCCGCATATATATGTAAAAACTTAATAGAGAACCTGGGAACCGGGTTCTCTACGTTTTAAGGCCAAAGAATTCGAGCCACATGACTAGTTTCAGTCATTTAAGTAAAACTTACAGGAACTCTATAATCTTACAAAAAAAACTGAAATACTCATTAGAATTTAAATGAGTAATCTCTAAGGAGCCTTTGTATGAAATGGTTATTTCTTGTACTTTCGATATTTATTCAATCTGTTGTCCTGGCCAATCCTGTTTTATTGACCAAGGAGCAAATCAATCAATCAGAAATGGAACTCAAGCAAATACAAAATGAAGGAGATTTAAGACTTCAAAATCCTTTTTGTGTAAGAGATTTTATCAAACTATTCAGCACTAATTTCTTTGCTCAGTCTGATAACAAGGACAGCAAGTTTTATTCTGTTAATTGCCATGAGGATTCATTTTATGAAACAAGATTTGTTTGTGATGTTGGCATTAGAAAAGGACTACAAGATAAGGGAATTATCAAAAAGCCATGCGAGCTTAAGAAGCAAGTTATAGCTCAACCTGTTTATTCGGACTACGAGAGAGGGTATCAAGCAGGACAAAAATCATGCGAAGACATTTCTTCTTCTCCAAGCTCTGAATTTGAAATTGGCTATCGTGACGGTGTTATAACTTGTGGGAAAGTCCGCTGCACAATGCGTACAACTGGTAATGCCACACAACCTTGTACAGGTAGAAATAACAGAGACTACCGCTGTCGTTATATCGATTACACTCAACATGGTGAGGGTTCTGGCAGAACGACAGAAGAAGCTATGGAGAAAATGATTAATAACTGTGAAGCCAACATGAGAGAAGAATATGGCTATGATGGTAATATCCTTTATTCACACAATCAGGACAACTGTGTCAGTGTAGCCGCTCGTGGATACGCGAAATGCAATACTCTGTAAAAGCACTAAGGTATTTAGGTCTAAACCACTAGAGAACGATTCGCTTGCCACATTTTAAAATACAGAATTCGTAATGAGAAGGCCATGAATCAAAACCATGGCCTTCTCATTTTGCTCTGACTAACTCTCTTCAAGAAACTCTTTCGGCTTTAGAATTTGAATCTCCTGATATGGGTGCAAGACAAGCAAATCATCATCTCCAGTCACAATATATTGAGCGCCTCCACCTATGGCCACTTCCAAAAACTTATCATCGTCTTGATCTCGACAAACAGGACGAGGAAAAACAACAGGATTCACAATTTCCGCATTGAGCTGAACAAGTTCAAGAATACGGTCATAATTCCCCCCCTGTTTTAGGAAAGTTGGTACCTGGGATTTTACTTGAAGTTAATAAATGTTAAGGGGGTCATTTAAAATAGAAAGGCCATGGTTTTGATCCATGGCCGATAATGATGAATTCTTAAGTCACAAATGCAGGGAGCGAAAATTACCTAGTGTAGATCTGGAACCAATCTTCTGTCCTTGGCCTGCACGGCACGTCGATTGCTGTGATCTTGCACTTTCTCTAGGATAGAAACAGTCCGTTTTTGTCACGATAAATAAAGTACCGACGAAATTTTCCAGCTTAAATTCAAAAATTTACGAAGCACCCATCGAGCTTGGCGCTATATATAATTTAAATCAAGAACAGTTTTAAGACATTGATCAACTTGGGCCATCTCACTTATATTAAGCTGGGTTAATTTTCTAGTTAGTGTTTTTTTTTCAATTGTATAAATTGAAGCACATCGAATAATTGATGCCTTTCTAAGTAGAATGCTAACATCTTCTTGAGGGTTTGTCGGTTTACTTGAACCATTTCCCCTCTGGAGAGATGTTATTTTAGCTACAATAATGTCCTGGAGGTTGGAAGCTTGATTTCGTAAGTTGTTACTTATAATTAGTAGAGGTCGCTCTTTCTGCTCAGGATCGTTAGGCCAAACTGCTAACCATACTTCACCCCTAAGCATTAGAAGAAATCCTCAACTTCATCTTCTGCTTCAAATGCTTTGGCCGACATCATCATTGTCGTAGAGAATCCACTCTTAGCTTTTGCACGAGGTATATCTTTTGCAATCAAATCATTGAAACGGATATAATCTTCTCTTACCTTTGTTTGATGCTCAAAAGTAAGACCTTTCAAAATCAAATCATTAATCCGGCCACTCAATTGTCCTTTCGGAATAGTCTCCAGAAAATGTTCAATTTCTTCATTAGGATAAAATGACTTTTTTGCCTGGCCCATACAACACCTCTACTCGTATTATATAGCATATCGTCATTTTTATCAACATAATGAGAGATATTTAAGACCCTGTAACTGTATCCAAAAATAGGCATAGTTCTATCTACATGCCAGCCTATCTGACGATAATTACATGCATCTCCTGAATTTAGTAACGAATTATTCAAGCGTGCTGAGTAAGTATTTAATGAGCTAGGTTTAAAAAATCTCCGATCCATCCGATAAAGAATAGTCGCCTACTGCAGAAGCTACGAGCGCTTACGTGCTTTCATTTTTAACTCACGTATTTGTTAGAGACCCATAAAACTGTATAAGTATTTGCCACCTGCCCTTATTTTTACCATGCCCGATCTTCTTTTGATGATTTTAAGGGTCCTACCATGGCACAGGCCTTGCATCATAATATCCATACATCATGATCAACAGGGGAACACTTTTATGAAAAAAAAATTATCACTTATCACTTTGGCCTTATTATCAACTTCGGCATTTGCCAATTACCAGGCCGTCTGTAAGCTGAATTTACATAAGAATAAAGTTTCATGCCCACCATTTTTCTTTTTTGGTTGTGATGAATCACCTCTTGAAAAATCTGAAGGTGAATTATCTCTTGAAGTCACTGATGTTCATGAAGGAAAAATTGAATTTAAACATGTGGCGATAAGACCTGAGTCAGATGATGAAAAAAATCACAGTGTCATTCTTCTGGCCGATGACAATAGAGAAGAAGTGCTTAAAAAAGAGAAAAAAGTTAAACTTATTTCTTATAAATCTGCCAATGCCATTAACTATAAGATAACAAATCTTGGAGACAGTGTTCAATTTGATTTCTCCTACGATACTGAGTCTCAATGGCAAAATCGGGAGTTAATTCTTCCTATTAATGGACGAGGCCAACAACTCATTTGGATCCCAGATCTTAAAGCTGATGAAAGAAGACTTGTTATTGACTGTAAAGTGTTGAGCAAAGAAATTAATAATGAAGAAAGAGGCAGAAAAGAAGCTCTTGAGAAACTCAAAATGGAAGAAAAAGAAGAATCTGCTAAAAAACAATAAAGATATAATTCAAAGGCAGGCCCCTTTGGCCTGCCTTTTTAATGATACCGAACACTCTTGATTTTTTTACATTGTGCCATAGTCCGTATAACCAACTTTCCCATCAGCATATAGAGTCTGAAAATCAACAGGGTTTAATGGAACATTTTCCAAAAGTCTTTTAGGCAAATCGGGATTAGAAATAAAATTTAATCCAAATGCCACAGCATCTGCTTCCCCACGTTCTAGTATGTTCTCCGCAGTTTCTTTGGTAAATTTTTCGTTAGCAATATAGGCCCCACCAAAAGCTTGTTTAAGTTTTGGCCCCAAACTGTCTTGACCTTCAAATTCACGTGAACAGATGAAAGCTATTTTTCTTTTGCCTAATTCCTTTGCAACATAAATAAAGGTCTCTTCGGGATGAGAATCTGAAACATCATGAGTGTCTCTTCTTGGAGCAAGATGCATACCTACTTTCCCTGGCCCCCAAACTGAAACGACAGCATCAGTAATCTCTAATAAAAGACGCGCACGGTTTTCAACACTGCCACCATATTTATCAGTTCTTTTATTACTTCCATCCTGCAGAAATTGATCTAAAAGATAACCATTGGCACCATGAATTTCTACTCCATCAAAACCAGCTTTTTTTGCATTCTCAGCACCTTTTTTAAAGGCCGCCACGATTCCTGGGATCTCATGAGTTTCTAGAGCACGTGGAACCACATAGTTTTTTTCTGGACGCACAAGACTCACATGTCCTTTAGGCGCCAAGGCACTTGGAGCAACTGGTAATTCTCCATTTAAGAACATTGGATCAGAAATTCGTCCTACATGCCAGAGTTGCATGATGATTTTGCCACCCTTATCATGAACGGCCTTCGTGCATTTTTTCCAGCCTTCAACTTGTTCCTCACTCCAAATCCCTGGAGTGTTTGCATAACCGACGCCCATAGGATCAACGGATGTGGCCTCAGAGATGATGAGTCCCGCGGATGCTCTCTGCCCATAATATTCGGCCATCAGATCATTCGGAATTCGAATTGAACCAGCACGGGCACGAGTTAAGGGTGCCATGATGATTCTATTTGAAAGTGTTAAATCACCGAGTTTAACTGAAGTAAAAAGCTTAGACATATGAACCTCAAAATAATGGAGGAGATGGATGGATTTGAACCACCGATTTTTACAGCGTTGCAAGCTGTTCCCTTTGAACTCTCGGGCACATCTCCTCAGATGTTAATTATGAAAATCTCGCATTTAAATCACGCACAAGTGCTTCAACGAGTCCCGTGATATAAGTCTGAATAGAATCCTGTTTTTGTGGAAAGAACTTTTCAATTCCATCTTTTCCAATTCGTGTGCATGACATCACTGAAATATGAACGATGTAACTAAACACAATATTTAAAAGCCACAAACGCTGATCAATAGGCACATTTTTATTTAATTCACGATCCAGATGATCCATAAAGGGCCCGTATCCCATAGGGTCCGGATCCGTTTCACAAGGATGGCTGTCGGCCTCTAAAATAAGTTTAAAATGATTTACACATTTAGCACTATTTTCAGTCAGTGCTTGATAAATCTTAATGGCATACTCAGAGGCACTATTTACACCAGAGATGTTATTAATTTTCCCTTTAAACTCTCCCACAATGTACTCAAGCATCTCCTGACGAAGATTCTCTTTTGTCCTAAAGTGATAAT
>CAMCZE010000112.1 GCA_945885655.1 Bacteriovorax stolpii
GCATTTTCAATATTGGTTAGGATTCGTTTTAAGTAATTTCCATGAGTGATACGTTGAAAGTTCTTTTCGTCTAGGCTGTCTAGACTCACATTTAGATGGTGGACCCGATGAGATTTAAGATCATGAAGATGTTTGTCTAAAAGAATTCCATTCGTGGTGAGGCCAATTTTTTTAAGGGGCATTTTAGATAATCTCGAAATAATATCATTAAAAGACTTTCTTAAAAGTGGTTCGCCACCAGTAAGTCGTAATTCTTCAAGCCCAAATTGACATAGCTCTTCAATGATTATTTCGTACTCTTGAGGGGTGAGATATTTTTTATCATCCATGAAAATCGCATCAAGGGGCATACAGTAATGGCAGCGTAAATTACATCTATCTGTCAGGGATAAGCGAAGTTTACGTATCTGTCTTCCATGGGAGTCAATGAGGACTTTCATAGACTCCTTTTTTGATAAGCACTTTTAATCGCTACCCAAGGAAAATAAGTGCACAACGTGCGAAAAGAATTAAAAAAAAGGTTTTTAAGACAATGAGAATGTTTTAATTCCATAGGTTAAACTTATCTATCTGAGGCCTGTATTGTTATCCGAAAAAACTAAGCTAAAGATATCTTTTACACGAATCTTATGACTATGAAAAGGGAGGATGCTGGCCAGTGCTTTTGTAAATAACTTATGCTCTTCCTGGAATTGGGCCTGATGAGTGAAGTGTTATTAACGAGCATTCGATACAGAAAATTTCGGTATAATGCTATAACTTTTGAGCAATTAAATCTGTATTCTCTTATTAAGAAAATATTCTTATGAAGACTTTTCTTTTGTTTAGTCACTTTAACGTCACAAAACTCTTCTCCATTGAGTTCAACCTGATCTTTAGATTAAGTTCTGAATTGTAAGACAAAAAAATACAACGGGCCTCAGACAACCAGTCTAATAGAGTAATATCGTGTTTTGCATTGCTGCAAAAAGATCTCGTATTGTATTTTATCGATTTTTTAAGATATTTCTTGCGACCGTACCATAGTACGGATGTTATGATTCTCATATGGAAAAGATAACGATCGGAAAATTAGCAGAAATGGCAGGGGTGGGAGTTGAGACGGTTCGTTTCTATCAAAGAAAGGAACTTTTAAGAGAACCAAAACTCACGGGAGCATTCAGAACCTATGGTGAAGAGGATGCACAACGCATTGTTTTTATCAAAAAAGCTCAAGAGTTGGGTTTTACTTTAAGTGAAGTAAAGGAACTATTAGAGCTAAATACTAAACCTCGTGTGACTTGCGGAATCGTTAAGTCTAAGACGGTTGCCAAGCTCAAAGAAATTGATAAAAAGATTGCTGATCTTAATAAAATGAAATTTAGTTTAGAAAAGTTGGCCTCTGCTTGTGATGCAAGCCAGGATCAAATACGTCAATTTAAGGTCCAGGAATGTTTTGCTGCTGGACTTGATTGTAAATGTTAATAAGGAGAATTTTATGAAACGTTTCCACATTCATGTAGGTGTAAAAAACCTTGATCACTCGATTCAGTTTTATTCATCTCTTTTTGGGCAAACACCAGTGAAAGTCAAAGATGACTACGCAAAATGGATGCTGGAAGATCCAAGAATAAATTTTGCTATTTCGACACGTTCAAATACGGAGGGAATAGATCATTTAGGAATTCAGGTTGATGAGGCAAGTGAACTATCTGAAATTACCGATCGTCTAAAAAAAGCAGATCTTGGTATTTATGCTGAGGGTACAACGACCTGCTGTTATGCTGAGTCGAGCAAGGCATGGGTTAAAGATCCCTCAGGAATTGCTTGGGAAGCATACCAAACGATGGCCGATGTAGATGTATTTAGCGAAAAACCTAAAAAGACTGAAGTGAAGGCCAATGCCTGTTGTCCTCCGAAAGTTTCATCCGCTAAAAGTTGCTGTTGAGAGGAAATGATGTCCAAAAAAAATATCATGTTTCTTTGTACGGGAAACTCTTGTCGCTCTCAAATGGCCGAAGGCTTCGCAAGAAAATACTGGGGAGAAGAATTTAATGTCTTCTCTGCTGGTACCCAAAAGCATGGAATGAATCCACGTGCTGTTCAAGTCATGAAAGAGGCAGGGATTGATATCTCCTCACACTATTCAAAAACGATAAAAGAACTCCCCCAAATGACTTTTGATTATGTGGTGACCGTATGTGATTCTGCTAAAGAAAATTGTCCTTATTTTTCAGATGGGAAAATCGTTCATGTGGGGTTTCAAGATCCACCGAACCTGGCCAAAAATATGACAAATGAAGATGATGTGCTTACAGTTTACCGTAGAGTTAGGAATGAAATTGATGAAGCAGTGAAAAATTTAAAGGATATTTTGTAAGATGATAAAAATTCTTTTTTTTGACAGTTATTGGACCCTGAGTAGAGAGTCTTTTTTAAAGGTAGCACATGGATATATTTAGTTGGCTAAATTCTCAACTACTTCGAATGGACTGGCTCTCGAGTCTTGTAAGGCAATTAGTTGAAAAAGTTTTTCACTTGAATACCACTAGCAGATTAGGAGCGAGTATTCATTTTTTTATCTATGATGTGATAAAAATATTTATTCTTTTGTCGGTCCTGATCTTTTCAGTCTCATGGGTACAAAGTTATTTTCCGCCAGAACGAACGAAAAGAATCTTGGGACGTATGACCGGATTCAAGGCGAAAATTGTTGGAGCACTTATGGGAACAATTACTCCATTTTGCTCATGTTCCTCAATCCCACTTTTTATTGGTTTTACAAACGCAGGTTTTCCAATTGGCGTTACCTTTACTTTTTTGATTTCATCTCCTTTGGTGGATTTGGCGTCAGTCATTTTACTTGCGAGTATCTTTAATTGGCAGATTGCGATTGCTTATGTTGTGACTGGAGTTGTTTTGGCCGTCATTGGTGGAACCATCATTAGTAAAGCGAAGATGGAAAAATATATTGAAAGTTTTGTTTTGAAAAATAAAATGGCAGATATTGAGCCTGATAAATTGTCTAGGAAGGAAAGAATTCGATTTTCAACAGATCAAGTTAAAGATGTTTTTCAAAGAGTATGGGTATATGTCTTCATAGGTGTTGGTATTGGGGCCGCCATTCATAACTGGATACCAGAAGAAGTTATTACTTCCATGGCCGGTAAAGATAAATGGTGGTCCGTTATCGTGGCCACCTTGATGGGGATTCCCATGTATGCAGATATTTTTGGAACTTTACCTATTGCGGAAGCTTTGGTCAAAAAAGGGGTTGGTTTAGGTACGGCCCTGGCATTTATGATGTCAGTAACAGCACTTTCATTACCGTCAATGATCATGTTGAAAAAGGTTGTAAAAACTCCACTTCTTGTTCTGTTTGCTGGTATCGTTACTTTTGGAATTATTATCATCGGATACGTTTTTAATACTTTTGATTATTTATTTATCTAGCCTCAAAAGGGAATATTATGGATATTAAAATTTTAGGCACTGGATGTACAAAATGCAAAAAACTTTTGGAAACATCTGAACAAGCGGCCAAAGAGATGGGAATTCAAATCAATGTGGAGAAGGTGACGGATATGGAAAAAATTCTCTCCTACTCGGTAATGTCAACACCGGCCTTAGTGGTCAATGGTGTCGTGAAGGTGATGGGCAGAGTTCCTAGCCTTGATGAATTAAAAAAGATATTATCTTAATTGAGATTACAGATGAGTTATAACTATATTTGTGAACTTTTTTGCATGTCTTTTCCATTCGCTGAAAACAAATGTTCTCGTGTTCATCATGTCGTTGAAGAATAGCAGTGTTACATATGACAAAACATATCGGGGAGAGCAATGACTGAACAAGTTGCCATTAAAATGATATTTGATGTTGTATCTAGAAGAATGAGCTCTGATACAGCTATTGCAACGTGCAAAAATGCACAAATAGTGTTGGATACAAATTTACAAGGAAATCCTAATGCATTTAATCCAGCAGAGTTGCTTTTAGCAGCACTCTCAGCTTGTATGATTAAAGGGATCGAAAGAGTTATTCCAATTCTTCATTTCAATCTTCGAGGTGTAGAAGTTAAAATTCATGGTGTTCGTCAAGATGTTCCTCCAAAGATGGAGTCAATTACCTATGAAATAATTGTCGACACAGATGAGTCTGATGATCGTCTTGAACTTCTACATACAAATGTAAAAAAGTTTGGCACAGTCTTTAATACGGTAGCTCCGGGAACATTGCTAAGTGGAGTTTTAGGTAGAAAATAATAGAACAATTATATCTGCCTCGGTGTGTGCTTTTGAAAAGATAACTTTTTTTTACGTCCCCATGTACACTGTGAACGAGTGGATATTAATCATTAATTTTCCAGAGCTTGTGTTAAATCGTTAATAAGATCTTCGGGGTCTTCTAATCCTACAGAAAGTCTCAGTGTATTCTCATTGATGCCCATTTCTTTTTTCTCTTCTTGGCCCAGGTCGGTTCCGAAAAAGAGATCTGTCGGACAAATGATTGATTCAGTTGAACCTAAACTTGCTGTGAATTGAATAAGTTTCACTTTATGACAAAATTTTGTGGCAGAAGAATTGATCTCAAACGCCACCGTGGCCCCCATATGTCTCATTTGTTCTTTCGCTAAAGCATGGGAGGCGTGACTTTGCAGGCCAGGATATATCACGGCTTTGACCTTCGCATGTTTTTCTAAAAACTCTGCTATTTTTTGCGCCGTTTCCGTTTGTCTTTCATAACGAAGCATATAAGTCTTAAGACCTCGTTGGATAAGATAGGAGGCATGGGGATCAAGAGTTGCTCCCAAGTTAATACACATACTTCTAATCTCTTGAATAAGAGATGTTTTACCTGCTATGGATCCTGCAATGACATCCCCATGGCCGTTACCAAATTTAGTTAAACTATGAATCATAATATCCACATCAAACTGAGTATGCTGATGAATACCTGCAAATGTTCCATCCATACTGACAAGAATCTTATTTTTTTTTGCAATATCGATGATCTTTTTTATGTCAGCGATTTCAAGAGTTGGATTAGTAGGACTTTCAAAATGAATGATCTTTGTTTTTCCAGTTTTGATTACGGACTCAAGCTTCTCTATATCTTTTAAAGCAACAACGGTGCTTTCAATATTAAAACGTGTGAGATTTTCTCGGATAAACATTCGAGTAGGTTTATAGAGTTCTCTAAAGGTAATAATATGATCTCCGGCCTTAAGCAGAGCGAGAAAAGTTCCCGTAATAGCAGCAATCCCTGAGGCCACAACAATACATTCTTCTTTGTTCTGTAATTCGGCCAAAGTTATTTCAAGTTGTCTTGTGGTGGGATTGGCGACACGTCCATAGATGTATTGATCCCAGTATGGAAAATCTTCAGAAGGAGAAAATTTTGCAGAAAGATATACAGGGCTTATAAGAGGTTCGTTACCTTTTAACATGTGTACAGGTTTTGGATGATTGAGACGAGTGTTGATGTTCCAATCTTTTCTATCGGTGCTCATGATAATCCTTTGACTTGTAATAAGCTAATATTCTCCAATTATTAAAGGTTCGTCATCTAACAATAGACGGCCCTTGGCCATAATGACCTGATACAAACATCCTACGGTCTACAGATATTTTTTTCATCCCATTCAGAAAATCCGTCAATATAAAGATCCTGTGGTGATGAGTCATTTAGGAGAACAGGAAAATTGAGTTTCCCTTCATTCACAGATCGATCATTCAGAGCAAAACTTAATGTTTCAATAAGGAGTTATGTATGCCAACAAAAACAACAACAAAAAAGACAGTTACCGCAACAAGAACCACTAAAAGAAATCCTTTAAAAAAATTAGATCTTGTTCCTGAAGTTCAGAACAAGCCTAAGGAACATTTAAGACAGTTTCGTTTTGGTCCTCTCTTGGCCAGCATCATTATCGGAAAAGATGGAAATCCAACTCGATTTGCCCTGACTGCAAGATCTTTGAGAGATTCGGCCCCTAAAACTCTGGCCGCTGCCAAGAGACTTGGCGACAAAGGTAGAAAACTTATCGAGCGGGCCTTAAATTCGAGCAGAGCAAGGGCGAAAGAGTAAGTAATAAGTACCCTCATCCCTAGGCAATCAGAACAAGAATAGCTTAGTAAACGTTAATAAATTGATATTAAGGATTTTAACGTGAATAAGCTTATTCTTGGGTTTTTAGTTTTCTCAACCTCCGCTTTTTCACAAATTCATAGTCCACTAGAAAATCTTTATTTTCAGTACCACATGGATACAGCGGGCAAATCGAGTCAGGTCATTGTCTCTGAAAGTTTTGATGATTTGGAACGCTTTACCGATCTTAACGTTAATACCAGATTATTAGATCCTTTTTTTGTTATTGACGCTGATAAACCAAAAACCATTTCTCTTAAAGCAGCAGCAAAAGTTCATTATGAGGCCCTCTATAATCCAATTGTTTCAACTTACAGTATTAATAAATACGACATACATCAAAAAGGCATTGGATTTTGTTTCGGTCGAGCGATGTTTGTGAACATCTATTTAGGTATGGCCAATATTGCACGTGCAAATATTAAAAAAGTTTTTGTTGTTGGCCCAATGGATAACGGTGCTTGGGCATGGCATGTTTCTACTATCGTGGAAAGCCGTAATAAACGAGGTCAAGAAATTTGGCTTGCGATTGATCCCATTATGGATGGAGTTATGGATGTTGGTAACTGGTATAAAAATCTTCTGAAACGTTCAGATGATGGGAAATTGAGATTATATATTGCTGAATCTGGAAAGTTTGGAGTTACACCATCAAGATATGATCAAGAAGCGATCGAGGATGGTTTTTATAATAACTATTTTAACGATATGTTGACTTGGTTCGAAGAAAACGATGTCTCAAAGAACTTAAATGATCTCTGAGACATCGAAGATAAAATTAACTAAACAACAAATTCAATCAAAGTATAAAGAACAACCATGAGTCCCACACCACAGTGGATAACACCTTTAACAGTTGTCATAGGCCCTAGTTTTCCTTTCAAAGCATTTACTTGAAGAAGAAGAATCACAGCAGTTACAGTTGAAAGAACGGCCATAGGGCTGAAAGCTTCAGGTATATTAAGACCTAAGTGACGTGAGGCCCCCATGAAAAATAAAAGAGGGATTGAAAACATTACGTTAGTACGGGAAGCGAGTAGGGCCTCCGGAGCAACTTTAGCTGCTAGTGGATTTGCGGCCCCACCACCTAAAATAGTCTGACCGTTAGCGATCAAAATCTTTTGTCTAGGCCAAATCACGAGCCAAACGTTAAGGAACATAAGTGTTCCAAGAAGACTTCCAGTATAGATATAGATTCCATAAGGAGTTAAGAAAAAATCACTTTTAAGTTCGTGGCCACTAATAGCGAGCATAAGCACACCAGAAATGAAAGTGAACATTGCACCCCAACGGAACCAAAACATCACACGAGGTACAAGCTTAGCAAAAACATTGTTTTTGACACCAGCTTCTACTTCCGGCATGAATGCACCTTGAACAAAATTCAAATAATACAGGTGACCGATCCAGGCCACTCCTGCAAAAAAATGGATCCAGCGAAGGATCATAACTAGACCTTCTTGAGTAAATAGAGCGATATCCATAGAATCTCCAGGTTAAAATTACAATAATCCTAGTAGATCATAAGCCGCATAGATTGAAAATGTTATCTCCTTGGCATAATGTTATTATATTGGCCAAGGGGATATTATATGGACCACGACTTTAAAGGCTTAACAGCAAATCTTGCTCAGCGTCTCATTGAATTACGACAGAGAAGGAACTTAACTCAAAATGCGTTGGCCAAAATGGTCGAGTTACCTCGCTCAACTGTAACAAATCTTGAGTCAGGGCAAGGTAATCCTTCGTTGGCAATTCTCGCAAAACTATCGGTTGCTCTCCACATTCCTATCGACCAACTTTTGGCACCTGAAAAAACGGTCTGTAAATTAATGACAGCGATAGAAACCCCCATTCAGGAGCGGGCCCAGGGAAATGTAAAAATTTATAAACTGTTACCAGATAATTTGCCCAATATGGACATAGATCGCCTTGAAATTCAGTCAGGCCATACAATGAAAGGTATTCCTCATGCACCAGGAACAAAAGAGTACTTTCATTGTATTCAAGGCGAGCTCACAATTAAGATTACGGGCCATGAATACATCATTAAAAAAGGAGATACTCTGGCGTTTCCTGGTCAATCCCCCCATCATTATTTTAATCATGGAAAAAGTGTGAGTATTGGAGTTAGCATTGTGGTTCTGACCCCATTATCTATGTAATGACGATTTTTATGATAAAGAAGTAAGAACTTTTTCAATTCTTTTAATTCCTTCAATGATAGTGGCCTCAGATTTTGCATAACAGAGTCGATACCAACCTGGTTCAGAGGAATTAAACACACGGCCAGGAGTAAGGTTCACTTTTGCGTTTAAAAAAAGGGATTCGGCCAGATCATTTTCTGCCTTAAAAGTTTTCTCAGTCAGATAAGCGCCTAAATTGATCCAGGCAAAAACTCCTGCATGTGTGGGAGCAATGGGAATGTTCAGCCTTTGGAGTTCTTTACTGACGATGAGAAAAGATTTTTTAAGTCGAAGAGCATTTTCTATTCTCAAATTTAATAACCACTTACGGTCATGAATTAAAGTCGACAAAACTTTTTGTGTGTCTGTCGAGACAGGTGAAAAGTAGGCCAGCTCACGGGCAACAGCGATCAACTCTTTATCATAAGAATGTAAAATGCCTGTTTTATAACCACAGAGACTAAAATCTTTGGCAAATCCATAAACAATATGAATTTTTGATTGCAAAGACTCATCAAGATTTCTGGCGCTAGTAAAGTCACCATTAAAGACTGAGTGAGCATAAATTTCGTCAATGATACAGTCGAGTCCATTTTCTACGGCAACTTTTAAAAACTCATTTAATTCTTGATTTGAAAAAACGCGTGCTAAGGGATTATGAGGAGAGGCCAAAAGTAAAACCCGAGGCCTGATTTTTTGGGACTTACACTTTTGCAGAGTTTTTTTGAGTAAATCAACAGATAAGGCTTGATCCCCATTAACATCAATGGAGATAGGGATCGAGACTGCTTCGGCCCGTTTTAAATCATGATCAAATCCAGAATAATAAGGAGAAGGAATAAGGACTCCGTCACCTGGCCCACATAGGGCATAAGCGAGGAGATCTAGGATTGCGGATGCTCCTGATCCAATGACTATTTCATCTGAAGATATTTTTTTATTCCAATCGTCAGAAAGCATGGATGCAACATCCTTACGAAAAGCTTGGGATCCATAAAGCTCGGCAT
>CAMCZE010000113.1 GCA_945885655.1 Bacteriovorax stolpii
GAAACCACTTTATATTCTGCATAGCGGTTCATAATACGATTCATTTCTATAAATTGAATCGCAAGAAGACTTAGAATTCCACCCACCATTAGTGAGCCTGTATCACCCATGAAAATTTTTGCAGGTGTTCTATTAAAATAGAGAAAAGCAATTAGTGATCCAATTAGAGAAAAAGAAAGTAGAGCATACTGAGTTGCTCCGACTAAGAAAAACCAAGAACCAAAAACAAGGGATGCTAAGATGGCAACAGCTCCGCCCAAGCAATCTACGCCGTCAATGAGGTTAAAAGAGTTTGTAATAACAATAATCGTAAAACCTGTAAGTAAATAACTTGAAATCAGATTGAGATCATTGATGCCAAATAATCCATAAAAAGTCAGGATTTGTATTTTTCCAAAGTGAATCATTATAAATGATGCAAATATTTGACCTACTAGTTTTTTCCAAACAACCATTCGATACAAATCGTCTTTTAGTCCTATGAAAAAGAGAATTAGAATAGCAAAGACAATATAACGCAGACTTAAGACTTCTTGAGATGATGAACAAAAAAGAATGGATGAAACAAGGCCTACAAAAATCGCAACACCGCCCAGTGTTGGTGTGTTCACGGCGTGAGATTTTCTACCGTTGGGCATGTCGAAAATATGTTTAATATTTGAGAGTCTTACAATTGGTGGAATTGCCAAAAGAGTAATTAAAAATGAAAGCGCGAATGAAAAAATTAAATAACTCATTACTATAATAGTAGATCATATATCATTCTTTTGTATTCTTAAGAAAAATGTCATTTAATTGAAGTCTATGTACGACGTTGTTGCATCTATTGTGACCTACCATACCCCTATCGAAATGCTAGATGAAGCTATTAGGTCTTTTATGGCCACAAATTTGAAAGTTACTGTCGTTTTGGTAGATAATTCTCAAAGTTCTGAAATAGAAAAATATGCTGAAGTAAATAATCTTATTTACATTGATAGTGGAAGAAATATTGGCTTTGGCGGGGGGCACAATAAGGCAATCTTTGATGAAAGGATTGAATGCAAATACTTTGTTATTTTAAACCCAGATACTAAAACCCTACCCAATTCTTTAGAGAAATTGTTTTCATTTATGGAAAAATACCAAGAAGTGGCATTATCGGCCCCTCTTATACTTAATCCTGATGGCTCCATACAGTATGTGCATAAAAAACTCCCAGGTATTACGATAGCATTTGTACGTAGATTCACCCCCGAAATTTTTAAAAGATTTTTTCAAAAAACTTTTGATTCTTATGAGCTTCGAGATCTCGTTTTTGATAGGCCCATCTCTGTGCCTTCCCTGTCTGGCTGTTTTCTCTTTTTTAGAACCCAATGCCTAAGGGAGTTAAAAGGTTTTGATGAATGTTATTTTTTATATATGGAAGATGTAGATATTTGTAGAAGAGCAAAAGAATTGGGCTCAGTAATTTTATTTCCTGATGCTAAGATAATACATCTTTGGAAAAGAGGTTCATATAATTCTTTAAAACTTACCATGCATCATAGTTTTTCTCAGATAAAGTATTTTTTGAAATGGGGTCTTAGAAAAGATAACAGGATTAATTACCTTCCAGAGGGGGAATTATGATAAGTGTTATAACTCTTACTTATAATAATTTTAAGGAACTTCTTAAAACCTGCCACTCCCTTGAAGGTATTGCCTGTATAAAACATATTGTGATTAATGGTGGAGAATGTAGGGAGACAAAAAAATTTCTTGAAAGTTATAATTGTCAGTCTTTATCGGAAGCCGATAGAGGTATTGCAGATGCATTTAATAAAGGTATCCTTTTGAGTAATGAGCCCTACATATCATTTTTGAACAGTGGGGATGTGCTTATTGATAAAACTTATTATCAGAAAGCCATTAACATATTTGAAACAACAGAAAATCTTGATTTGATCCATGGAAACAACTTACTCAAGCATCCCATTAGAGGTGACCTGGTTCTAAGACCTGGTTTTAAGTCCCCAAGAACTCCTTACTGTCATCAAGGTATGATTCTTAGGCGCAAAGTTTTTGATCTCGTTGGAATATATGATGATTCATTTTATATAGCTATGGATTACGATCACATGCTTAGGATGGAAAATTCTCAGATTCAATCATTCCATTGGAATGCATCGATTGTGGAAATGGATGGCCATGGTATTTCAACAAAAAGTGAATGGCTATCATTACTAGAAAGACATAAGGCAATTCAAAAAAATTATTCAGGATTTTTTTTGATAAAAAAAAAGATTTTATTAGGTTTGATGATGTTGAAATTTGTACTTAAAGAGAATCAATGAAGCCATTTTTTAGTGTTATTCTTCCAGTTTATAATTCAAATGAATCATATCAAATGTCCTTGAACTCAGTTGAATGTCAAACATTCTCCAGTTTTGAAATTATTGTCGTTGATGATTCGAGTTTGTTACCTGTTCGAGTTAACAATCCAAATCAATTGATAAAATTGAAAAAAAATCAAGGCCCTGCAGCAGCAAGAAATGCAGGTATTGTTGCAGCTGCTGGAGAATATGTGTGTTTTATTGATGCAGGAGATATTTGGGATAAGCATAAGCTAAATCTGATTCATAAGTGTATTATTGATTCCGGTTCAAAGTTTTTAGGCCATGAGATTTTTCATAAGCCAACATTGTTTCCCAAAATAAAAAAAGATGAAATGAGTGTAAAGAAAATTACCGCGATTCAGTTGCTCTTAAAAAATCCAACTCACACATCAACACTAGTTATAAGAAGAGATGAAATGAAAGCGTTTGATGAAACATTTCGCTACTGCGAGGATTATGATTTTATACTACGAAATAGTGAGGATTTGTCATTTAGTTTTATATCGACTCCACTTGCCTTTAGAGATCGGCCAGTTCTGTCACCAGGGGGACTAAGTGAGAATAGAATAAGAATGAGGATGGGCGAATTAAAAACATATTTTAAATTTTGCCGAAGACACAGACTCTTGCCTTTGTTTCCTGTTTTTGTAGCTTTTTCCTTCGCAAAACATGTGAGAAAGTTGTTAAGTGAAAAATATCGTTAAAGGATTAGTTTCTGTATTTTTTAGGGTTGCTGGGCAAATTAAGCCTCATTATACTTGCATTGTTTGTGATCAAAAAATCCCTCGTTTTTTTAAGATTTCCTCCTATTTTGAAAGAGAATGGAAGAAGTACGGATTTGCTTATGATTATGATGATTTCGAAACGTTGAATGCCGCACATTATTCGTGCCCTATATGTTTTTCTAATGATAGAGATCGCTTAATCATTTTGTATTTAAAGAGAATGTCCGACACTACTAAGAGCTTATTGGAAGTGGCCCCTTCTTATGCTTTGAAGCGGTATTTTAAAAAAAATCCTAACTATGTCTCATGTGATCTAAAGAGAACTGACGTGGATATCCAATGTGATATAACAAATATGAGCGTTATTAAAAATGAATCGTTTGATATCGTCATATGTTCTCACGTTCTTGAACATGTAGAAAATGATCGTGAAGCTCTTGAAGAATTGTTTAGAGTTTTAAAACCTCAGGGCACGTGTCTTATATTGGTTCCAATACTAAAAAAAAATTATGAAGAAAATATTCCTAAATCAAATATTTTATTAAGCGATTCAGAAAGATGGAAGTTCTTTGGCCAGCGAGATCATTTAAGAAACTATTCTCAAAAGAGTCTCATTACTTTAATTAATAAAACTTGTTTCGGGATTGAGTTATTTATGCCTAGAGAAGAAGAATGTATAAAATTTGGGATTAAAGAAAAATCAGTTCTGTATGTTCTTAAAAAGGTTTAGGTATTCAGTCGCAGGATCAGGGAAAATATTGGATTTAACTATTTGAGAAAAATTTTCTGTAAATCCTTGGGAGAAATCTTTTATATCATATGGACGAGCAAGATACCCATTGTCTAGGTGATTAATAAGCTCACCGTTACCTCCAACATCAAATGCAATGACTGGAGTGCCACAGCTCTGAGCTTCAATAATAGTGTTTGAGGAATTTTCTGAACGAGAAGGTAAGCAAACAAGATCTGCAGAGTTAAATATGGATGCCATCAACTCATCATCATTAATTTCACCCAGAAAGAGATAAGGAAACTTGAAAGTGAAATCTTTAGGTTCTGACATCCCGTAAAAGACAAAAAAAAGATCATTAGATGAAGATATTTGAGCCGCTTCTTTAAGAAGATCAAACCCTTTGTTTTTCTCGTAAAATCCATCCTTGGCGCCAAAGGTAAGAATTTTTTTATCAAAAGGTAGGCCAAGTCTGTAACGAGCTTGATATTTATCTTGAATTTTAAATATCTTTGTAGGGATGATATTTTTAATGATGGTTTTTGATTGATCTTTTAGGAGTTCACTCTGGCTTGCTTGATCAAAAAGCCATTTACTGGGCATGACAAAAATATCTTTTCTTTGATTAAAGAGCAGTTTCTTTTTATTAAATGTTTTTCGACTTAAGTCTTCCTCTCGCGAAGAATTAAGGGCCGGACAAAAGCCACATCCTGTTTTATGTTTTTCGCATTCAAGTGGTATATGACATCCACCTGTAAAAACCCAACTGTCATGTAAGGTCCATACAATTGGGCAACTAATTTCCTGAAGCTCACTTAACGAAAGAAATCCTGATTGTACCCAATGGAGATTAAGTACATCTGGCCTATTCTTTTTAACTAATTTCGAAATTGAGTTTGTCGGTAGATCTGAATACGAAAAAAAACGATCTGGACGTTGTTCGTTAATTCTGATGACCATTTGATCCAGATAAGGTCTAAGAAATAAGAAATCTAAAAAAGCATATTGGGTGTCGACATGATCTTTAATTGCCGAAAATAATCTTGAAGATGCCTTAGCGGCACCACCGCTGGATTGAAAAGTGCTAGCGATAAGGATTTTCAACTTTTACTCCAAGGATGGTATAATCTAGTGAAAGCTATTTGTAACTGATACGCTTTCGATGTACCATTTTAGTGTCTTAAGAGTGGCCCGGCAAGAAGGTACATCCATACATAAAGCAAAGTTGTTTCTAATTCATTTACTCATGCTCATAGCATGGCTAATAAATCCTTGCTTGGGATTGATTCTATCTTTTTTTGTTTTATTGATTTTTGCTAAAGAAAATAATAGCTTAATGATTCAGACTGGTGTTTTGATTGCAATTACAGTGATACTTTATCAACTCGTTTTACCTATGCCATTAGATCTCGCTGTGACAAAAGCACACTACTTACATGTTCAACATAACTCACGTTTTGCTTGGGCATATGTGTCGAAGGATCTGCTGAGTTATACTTCCTTAAATCTTCTTAGTTATATCTTACCTCATTCACCTATAAGTTTTTATCTCATAAATGTGTGTATTGTTTTTTTTTCATTGGGGTACATATATTTTAGAGAGAAAAATGATGTCACGATACTTAACTTTAGAATTCCATTCTTCTTTGCCATTTTTTTACTCGTCACCGATTTTCAGGACTCTCACCATTATTTGAGACAAACTACGGCTTTATATATTTTCATCATTGCTCTCTATCAACAGAAAATACTGAAATGGTTTTTGATAATAATATCAATTTTGTGGCATGGTTCTACTCTGGTTTTTCTACCAGCTTTGTTTCTTGAGCGATTTTTGAAACGGGATAAAAAATCTCTAATCGTTTGGCTAAGTGCGATCGTAGTGGTTTTGGTTTTATCCCAAATCAACATTTATAATATTTTTGCATCTACAACTTTTGTCCCTAGAAATTGGACCACTTTTACCTTTCTGGATCGGTTTACAATTTATTTTAATGATCCACGTTATGCTAGTTATTTTGACCTTGCCCAAGACGCCGGTGAGAATTCTTCTTTTTTATATTTAATTGTAACTGTTGTCTTAGTTATTTATTCTTATGTGAGAAACCAAGAGTTTAATGTGTTTTTAAATCTTTCACAGATTCTTGTTCTATTGGCAGTACTCTTTCAGTTTCATGTACTGATTTATGATAGGATTGTTTATATTTTAAATGTAACGCTAATGTTACATTTGGTTTTTCAAATGAAAAGACTATCACATAGGAGCTCGGGACTTATTTCGACTGCACTTCTTGTATTATGTCTTCTGAAAGTTCACTTCTTTTTTATTCCAGTTGATACTCTTTTAAATAACCAATACCTTTATACCTACTCGCCAATTTCAATAATACAGCTTTATGATTTTTGGCCAATAAATCAAAATGATAAGAATTAGGAAAAGTCTTTTAAAAACTCTTGTAAAGCTTCTGTCCAGGGCCGAATTTGAATATTCAAATGTGTCTTGATTTTTGTTTTGTCTAGGACAGAATATTTTGGACGAATAGCTTGCGTTATGAGTTCTGAGCTTTTAATAGCTTTAACTGGAGTCTTAACTCTTTTTAGCTTAAGAATGGTTTCTGCGAAATTATGCCAAGTTGTTTTACCTTCATTTGAAAAATGATAAATGCCTTTTAAGTCTTGCTCATGACCCAGCTTGGTGGCCTTGATTAAGTCAGTTGCCAAAGTAGGGCATCCAGTTTGATCGTCAATAACGGCGAGGTATGACCTTTCATTAGCGAGTTTAAGAATGGTTTTAACAAAGTTATTTCCAAAAGATGAGTATAGCCAAGAAGTTCTTATGATAAGTGCATGAGAATTTATTTTTAGGATGCTATTTTCCCCGTCAAGTTTACTTTGGCCGTAGTGGTTAATGGGATGTGTTGCAGAAATCTCTGTTCTGGGTTCTTTTATTTCTCCATCAAAAACGTAGTCTGTGGAAAAGTGGATAAATTTAAATTTTTTTTCTTCTGCGTATTGCGCGATGAGCGAGGGGGCATGTGAGTTAACCAATGAAGATAAACTTTTTTCTGACTCAGCTCTATCGACATTTGTATAGGCCGCTGCGTTGATGAATGTTTTTATTTTTTTTGTATTAAGAAATTTTTCCAGTGAGTCTAACTTGGATAAATCCAGATCGTTTTTTTCTAAGAAGATGGCGCCGCTAAACAGTCCGCTTTTCTTTATCTCTTGACCTAATTGACTTGAAGCCCCAGCGATATAAATCATTAGTAGATTATATAAAAAAATATTTGCTAACGACAGCGCTTACGCGTCATCAAGTTCAGGATTTACAGAATTATTCAAGAGGTCTAGTATTGCGAGCGGTAGTCTGACTTAGATGAGCATTTCGCCATCAACCCCGCCAGGCCAGGAATGGAGCAACGGTAGTGGTTTGGGATGTTGTGTTTAAGTTCAGGCTGCCGCTTAAAATTTTTTCTGTGAATGACTCGAAGAACTACATAACAGACAAGAATTATCGGTTATCTAAAATCATCTTACACTTCTTTTTTCTCTCTTATCCTTAGCCATCGCGACGTGACTTCGCGATAATAATTCCCTATTTTCCAGCTCGCTAAACTAATCTTTTTTGGAGATGTAATGGCCTATCAAGTGCTCGCACGAAAGTGGCGTCCGCGAAAGTTCGAAGAAGTTGTCGGACAAGGTCACGTTACGCGTACACTTCAAAATGCGATTAAGCAGAACAAGCTTGCTCACGCTTATCTTTTTACGGGAACGAGAGGCGTTGGTAAAACTTCAATTGCTCGCCTTTTTGCAAAGGCCATACGTTGTGAAAATAGATCATCAGATTTTAATCCTTGTCTGAAGTGTGTTGCTTGTTTGGATATTGATGCCGGTAATTCTATGGACTACCGTGAGATTGATGGTGCATCTAATAATAGCGTTGATGATGTTAGATCTCTTATCGATAATGTTCAGTACCTGCCAACTCGTGGGCAACATAAAATTTATGTGATCGATGAAGTTCATATGTTGTCGGTCAGTGCATTCAATGCATTATTGAAAACATTGGAAGAACCTCCGGCCCATGTGATTTTTATCTTAGCGACAACTGATCCTCAGAAACTTTTAGGGACAGTGATTTCTCGTTGTCAGCGTTATGATTTTAAAAACGTTTCTGTTGATTTGTTAGAGGGCCATGTCCTGACAATAGCCAAAGCTGAGAATATTAAATTCTCAACTCCTAAAATTGCTCATCGATTAGCTGAGCTTGGCAAAGGTTCTGTTAGGGATACTTTATCAATTTTTGATCAGGTCCTTGGTCTTTCAGGTGAAGAAACGTTAACGGAAGAGTCTCTTTCTTTAGCGTTGGGACTTGCAAGTACTACAGCGATAAAAGAAATTTTGACGAGTATTTTAACTTCTGAGCCAAAACAATGCTCAAAAGTTGTTTTACAGCTCTTAGAGGAAAACATTGATTTAAAAAAGCTATGTGATCAGATCTTGGACGGCATGTACAAAATTATCAATGCGATCGATGACCAGCAATTGTTGTACAAGGAAGACATCATCGCAGAGAAGGCTCTTGGTGGTGTGACTATTGCAGAATTGTTTTGGATCTATGAAACAATGGTGAAAGATTTTAATTGGGCAATGAGTAGCATGAGTCCTGATAAAGTCGTTCTTGTCTTGCTTCAGAAAATTTGTTTGAGAAGAACAATACTTTCGGGTGATGATCATAAGCTTAGTGATGTTCCTCAGAGTCATGCAGAAAAAAAAACGGCAACAATAGAAGAAAATACTGTGCCGAGAAAAGCGGTCAAGACCTGGGATGATTTTCTTCCCTTTTTAAGAAAGAATTCACCTGCTACGGCGGCTAATATTGAACATGGGAATTTGATTAATCCTATTAGTGTCAGCGAGACATCTGTTTCGATTTTCCTTGGTTTCCCTGAAGACTCTGCCGTTTTTAAAGAGTACTTAGAAGAAAAAGATACATTGGCCAGATTAAAAAACAACATGGCCGATTTTTTTGAAATTGGCCTAGATAAGATCCAATTTAAAACTAAGCTTTTAAGTGTGGAAGAGAAAAAGGATACGAATTTTAAAACGAAAGTTGAGATTGATGATGAGATCAAACTCAATGATGAGGAAGCTAAAAGACAAAAGATCCTAAATGATCCTTATGTCCAAGAGGCGGAAAAGCTGTTTAATACAAAAATTGATAAGATCATACTTAATCAATAGGAGCCCGTTATGAATATGAACAACCTCATGAAACAAGCACAACAGATGCAAGCTAAGCTTGCGTTGCTTCAAAACGAACTTGCTGAACGTGAAATTGAAGCGTCTGCTGGCGGAATGGTCAAAGTGAAAGTTAATGGAAAACAACAAATACTTAGCATCAGCATTAACAAAGAATGTGTTGATCCTAATGATGTTGCTTCACTTGAAGAGTTGGTTCTTACTGCCGTAAA
>CAMCZE010000114.1 GCA_945885655.1 Bacteriovorax stolpii
TTTCAAGAAAGAAAGAATGACTGGAATGACTACTTTCCTTTCATTTTTCGCTTAAAGAAAGAGAAACTTCTTTAAAAGTTTTAAAATGCCTATGATGAAAAATCTTTGTCACGAGCTTCCAACTAACTAGCTGGGAATGATGTTAGAAAACTTATTTTCATGGCCAGGGCTTCGGTTAAATCGAAGCCCTGGCATTTTAATCTTATCTTTTCTTCTTTTTTAAAAAACGATCTTCTTTAGATTAGAGGGCCAAATACTTGAATTCATAGTTTGGCCGTATGCGATTTAATAAGCAGTAAAAGTCCTTGAGATTTTCGAAGATGACTGGGACTGGCCAGGATCACTCAAAGATCTTTCAGAGTGGTTAATGGAACTTAAAAATAAAAAGAAATAATTTTCAAACAAGAATTCTATTCTCTTCAGTCTTTCAATTGTTATCTCGTTGAAGTTCTGGCCTAGCTTGGCTTAGTGCTGAGTTAAGCTTTGGAAATCTTTCCCTTTGGGAAGTGTCCACCATCGTAAGATATAAATTGGTCTCCGCAAGGGGGCTTTTTTATTTTAGTAATTTAAAAATATTAAGTGCGGGTCCATTCTCGACACATAGGTTACAGTTTATACCGGAGACAAATCCAACTTAGACTTCAGAACGATAAGTGCAGCCGGTTTTTCATTTAGGTAAAGTATGGATTGGTGCCTTCGTTATGTTGAGTTACATCTCTTACTTCATTTATCTGTGGATATCGTTGCTTTAAAAGGTTCTCAATTCCTTGTTTAACTGTGACTGTTGACTGGCTACAACCTTGGCAACCTCCAGAAAAAACCACATCTAGTATTCCAGTCTTAAAACCAACAACTTTTACACTTCCTCCGTGTTGTGCCAATGCCGGTAAAATGTTTTGTGCCAAAACTTCATTTATTCCATTTAATTCATCTGGCAGCTGAGTGCTTTCTTCTTTTGAAGCGGATTTTGTGTCCATTTTTTCAGGCAAAAGGATTTCGCCAAGCGAATCCATCTCTCTGATGATTTCTCCTATACGCGGAGCTAACTCTTTCCATGGGACGGTGTTGTTTTTTTTGAGTCTCAGCTCATTGCTACGTACAACGATTTCCTCTATAAAATTTAATGCAAATAGCCTTTTTAAAAGAGGGTAGTTGTTAAATGTATTGATATCTTTTAGTTCGAATCGTTGTTCAGATTTGAAAATGTTTTTTTCTATTTCCATAAAAAGAACTTGTTCAGATAAAATTTTTGCTTTGATATCAAGCCTCTTCATACGCTTAACTCATCATTTTGATTCATTAACGATTTTACATTCTTGAATTTATAAATTCCGGTATTGTGACCATCCGAAAAATTAACTGCTAGGCCATATCGACCAATGTTTCTAGCACCAAGGATTTTAATGTCGATTGAAACCTGTGATGGATTGAGAACTCTTTTTCCAGTGATCTCATCTACGCAGCTTGCGCAGGGACAGTTGAGTCGGAGGGTGTAGGGGTCTACAGTTGTTGTTGATTTATCTTTCCACAAAATCTCTAATTTTCCGATGTCCTGAAAAACCTGCATTTTCTCAGGCTCAAGCATTGTATAGTTTTTTTGTAAATCATCGATAGTTCCAATTAGTTTCTGCACTAAAAATTGAAAACACTGAGCAGAATGAGACTCAGGATCTGCGATAACAACTGGAATTCCATCATCACCACTTTGCATGATCGCTGGATCAAGTGGTATGGCCCCCAGATAAGGCACTTTTAATTCTTCCCCTAAGGATTGACCTCCACCTTGTTTAAAAATAGCAGTCGTCTGATGGCAGTGTGAACAAGTAAAGCCGCTCATGTTTTCTACTACGCCTAATGTGGGAATATTAAGGTTTTCAAACATCTCCAAGGCCTTACGTGAAATCTCGCGGGCCACTTTTTGTGGTGTCGTGACAATGATAGAGCCTGATAGTCTTGCTTGTTGCGCTAGGGAGAGTTGAATATCACCTGTTCCTGGAGGAAGATCGATAAGTAAAAAATCCAATTCACCCCACAAAACTCCAACGAGAAACTGAGTGATTGCCTTCGTTGCTAAAGGCGCTCTCATTACTACTGCTCCGCCTTTAGGATTAAGAACACCCATTGAGATGAATTTAACTCCATGGATTTCTAAAGGAGAAATACTTCCATTTATCCCCTTCGGAGCTTTATGCTCACCTAGCATTGCAGGCTGACTCGGACCGTAGATATCTGCATCAATCAGCCCAACTTGGTAACCGTGTTGAGCAAGCGCAACTGCTAAATTCGTTGTGACCGTGGACTTACCAACTCCACCCTTGCCACTAGCAACTGCAATGATGTGCTTTACCTGTGAAATTCCCGGTGTTATTTCTTTGGGGATTTCCTTATCTTTTTTAAATAAATTTAACATTTGACCTCTTTGTTCAAGTCTAACAATACTTTTATTGACCTTGTGTAGCTTTTAGCATACAAATATGTCATAAGCAAATTTGATTAGGTAATGTATATGCTAGAACTTTTAGGTAAGACCCAACAGAAACTATTGCGGTTACTGAACAATAGTAAGGAAGGACTGACAAATTTTGAGTTAGCGGATTTGTTATGCATTTCAAGAACTGCAGTTAAGCAACATCTTGCCTCATTGCAGAGTTCTCACTTAATTGATTTTGGGACTCTAGATAAAACTGGTGGCAGGCCGACTCAAAAATATATTCTGACCTCTTCAGGTAAAGAATTATTTCCAAGACAGTATTCATTTTTTGCTAAAATGCTCATTGAGACTCTTGAGGTAGAAAAAGGGAGCAATGGTTTAGAAAAATTGTTTTATTTGATGGGAGAAAATGTTTCTAATAAGTATTTACCTATGCTTACCACGATGATGCCAAAAGAAAGAGTTGAAAAAGTTGCAGAGATTCTTTCCTCCCTTGGTTACGAGGCCGAAGTTGTGGAGAGGAAAGAGAAAAAAGAAGATTCAAGAATAGAAATCTCTAATTGTGTTTATCACGAGATTGCGATCTCTTGTGATAAGGTTTGTAGTTTTGATAAAAAAATAATCGAAAAGCTTACGGGAAAAGAAGTGGAGTTGAAAAGTTGTATAACTCTTGGTGCAGACAAGTGCTGCTTCGCTTTAAAGAAATAAAATGAATACTTCTGTAGCCTTGGTAAATGTTCGTTTCTTAGATCAAATTCAACCAGTCACTTGCGTGATAGGTGACCATGACGTTTTTTATGGACAAAAAGTCGTGGCCTTATCAGATCGAGGAGTCGCGATAGGAGTGGTTAACTCGTTACCTTTCTTTTCACCTGAAAATGACAAGAGTCAGAGTTATCAGAAGATTTTAAAACTCGCCAATGATCAAGACATCGAGGATTGTAAGAGAATCTACCAAAAGCAAAGAGCTGTAGGAACTATTTTTAAGGATCTTGTTGCTCAGTATGGACTAGATATGAGTCTTGACCACTTTAAATTTCTATCTGGAGGACGTAAGGTAATTTTTTATTATAGGTCAACAGAACGAGTTGATTTTAGAGAATTATTAAAAAGTTTGAAGCAGAAAATCTCAGAACGCGTTGAACTCCATCAACTTTCATCAACCGATAGCTCTACTTGTTCGGAGAGGATTGGGCCTTGTGGTATGGAGTTATGTTTATTTATCAATTCCACATTCAAAGATTCAAATAATAATGGTCCTCGATGTAGTGAGAATAAATGTTGTTTAGATTTTAAAGATCCATTTTATGAAGATAAATTTTCTCGACTCCCCAAAAAAGGAGATTATATTCAAACTCGAACTTCCGAAGTTGGACGTGTGGTAAAGGTTGATCCTGTTAGGGAAGAGTTTGAATTGCTAACAGACTTGGGCGTGTTAAAGAGGTATGTTTCTCAAATGTTCATTAAAAAACTTGATAAAAACAAAGTAAAGTTTCCTGTTGAGTTTGAAAGGATTTCCAACGAAACGAAAATTGTTGTTGGACGTGATGATTTAGATCGCATCGAGCAGGCGTCATTAAAGTTTCAAGCAAATGAAGTGGACAAAAGAAATAAAGAATTTGTAGAAAATAATTTTGAACTTTTATTTTGTAGGCCAGTCGATGATTGTATCTTGCCAGAAAATGATGATTAGGAGCTAAGAAATATATGGATCAAATTATCACAATTACAGAAAAAGCTTTATTGCAGATCAGAATTATTGCAAACCTTGAAAATCGCTCTGAGGAGAATGGGTTAAGATTATCCGTTACAGGCGGTGGATGCTCCGGTTTATCTTATAAAGTCGAATTTAGTCCGAAGAAGGAAAGAGATAATATTTTAAACTTTTCAGGGATCCAAGTCTTGATAGATCCGAAGTCCGCCATCTATCTAAAAGGGATTGAGCTCGATTTTAAAGATGGTTTAAGTGGCAAAGGGTTTACCTTTGATAACCCCAATGCGAAAAATACTTGTGGCTGTGGAGAATCTTTTTCTATATGACAACCTACCATATGGTCACGTCGCTCGATGAGCTGGCAAAGTTGGCAAACTATTCTTTGATGGACACTCTTAACTGTGATCCAGATGCGAAATCAAACGGAGCCGACCACATGTCACGGCAAGTTTTTTCGGGTCACTATGTACCTGTAAAACCTACGCCAATAAAAGACCCTGAATACGTCTGTCACAGTAAAAATTTTTTCCTTGAGCTTGGCCTCGCTGATGACATGGCAAAATCGTTAGACTTTGTTCGACTGTTTTCCGGAGACATCTCTCACGTTCCTCATCCCATGCGAAAGGTTGGTTGGGCCTGTGGTTATGCTCTTTCGATTTATGGTAGAGAATATTACCAGCAGTGCCCCTTCAAAACGGGTAATGGTTACGGTGATGGTCGCGCAGTTTCGGTGCTTGAGGCCGTGATCAAAGGTCGACGCTTGGAAATGCAGCTCAAAGGTGGAGGTCCTACGCCATTCTGTCGAGGTGCTGACGGACGTGCAGTTCTGCGCTCGAGTGTGCGGGAGTTCCTGGCACAAGATCACATGCATGCACTCGGAGTGCCGACGTCACGTTCTTTAAGTTTGTACGTTTCGAAAACGGAGAAAGTAAATAGACCATGGTACTCTCAGGGATCGCTCTCTCAGAATCCCGACATCCTTACAAGTGAAGCCGTGGCCATCTGTACCAGAGTCGCATCGTCGTTTATCCGAGTTGGCCAGCTCGAGCTCTTTGCTCGACGGGCCCGTAAGAATGAACACTCTAAAGCAATGGAGGAGCTAGAAAAAATTGTTTTGCACTTAATCGATCGTGAGTACTTTAAGGACATAGATAGCAACCTAACGACTGCCGAAAAAGTGATCTGCCTGGCGCGCGAGTTTCTTGGTCGACTCACGTCACTGATAGCTAACTGGATTCGCGTTGGCTACTGTCAGGGCAACTTCAACAGTGACAACTGTGCCGCTGGTGGTTTTACACTCGATTATGGTCCGTTTGGGTTCTGTGATGCATTTAATCCGCACTATCAACCATGGACAGGTGGCGGACATCACTTCTCGTTTATGAACCAACCTGTGGCAGCAGAGCGAAATTTTCACATGTTTTGCATGGCACTTCAGCCTTTACTAACTTCTCATCAAGAATGTCTGGGTCAGCTCAATGAAATTCGAGATTCCTTTGCGATAGTGATGCAAGAGAAAATGGAGAAGATGTGGGCCGCAAAACTTGGACTAGGTACTTTTGATGTGGATCTATTCAGGGAACTCGAAATGCTCATGGTGCAAACTCCAGTCGATTACACTATTTTCTTCCGCGAGCTTTCGATGGTACCGGAGGAAATTGGGCCACTCAAGAAAAGCTTTTATAATAAGGCAGACACTGAAATAATGGACACGCGTTGGTCAAAATGGTTTATGAAATGGAAATTACTTATAGATTCAGTCAGCTCACGTGAAGCAATCTCGGAGCAGATGAAATTAGTAAATCCCAAATACAGTTTGCGAGAGTGGTTTCTTGTGCCTGCGTATCAGCAAGCGGCTGAGGGAAACTACACTTTACTGCGAGAGCTAAATGAAGTTATGACTCGGCCATATGCCGAGCAATCAAAAGAGGTAGAGCAGAAATATTACAGGCCCAAGCCTTCTGAGTTCTTAGAAGTGGGTGGAATATCCCACTTAAGCTGCTCTTCATGAGGCGACTGGACTTTGGGTGTGTTTGGCCATCTAAAATTGAGGGCGAAAAATATTTCAATGTTTCATCTCTAGATTTTTTGCGGAACAAGTAAGTCTTCGAGAAAAAACGCCGAAAGCTCAGATCTGCTGGAAAGTCCTGCCTTTGCATATATGGCCATTGATTGCACTCGAGCAGTTTTTTCGGTGGTGTTTCTGACATTCGCTGCATCTTTCAAACTTAAACCCTTAAGAAGTAAAAAGGCGACTTCTTTTTCGGCAGAGGTAAGTCCCCATTTGCTGAGTTGTTCGTCAATTGCACACGATAATCCATCAAGGTATTTTTTGGATTCAGTTCTCCATTTTTCTGATTCTTCACGATAGGCTGAAAATTTCTGATTAGCTTCAATCAGATTTTGTTTGGTTTTAAAAGAGTCTCTAAGGACATAGAAAATTCCAAAAAGAGAGATAAGACCGACACTGCCTTCTAGTACGAGGTGCCAGAAGTCGACACCTTCCTTGGAGTCGCCAGCGATATCTGTCGCGGCAAGCAAAAAGACCGCACTTAAAATACTTACAAGGACCCATCTCTCTTTTTGGCTCAAAATGCACCTCTAATCATCATTTTCACTAAGAGATAAACTTCTACCAAAGAAATCTAAATGGCCAGTTGAGGTGTTAAAGTTTTTCGAAAGATAACCACCAAATACCCCCATCAAGACAATCAGCAAAAGTGCAGCAACTGGTCTATGGCCTGATATCTCGAAGTGCTCTTTGTCTTCCTCTTTCTTTCCATGAACCATAGTGAGAGCGATCCCATCTTGATGTCTTAAAGCATGAAGTGACACTCCTGCAATGTGCAAAAGTACGGTGACTAAAAATGCATTAGCAAAAAGCTCATGGATATCTTCAAAGCTTTCTTTGTAACCAGAGGTCATCAATATTCCACTCACCGCAAGCATCAACGCAGAGCCCATCATTATAAGGGCCGCCCAGCTTGAAGCGGGATTATGTCCTGCCCATCTTTTTTTATTCCCACTAAGGATTCCCTTTATATATTGAATTAGGTCTTTAGGGTGGAGCGCAAATGATGAAAAGCGAGCGTAGTTAGTCCCTATAAATCCCCAAATGATCCTCAGTACAACAAGCCCACCTAGCATCAACCCAGCTAACATGTGGTATGAAAAGGTGGGATTTTCATCGTCTACTGTTTTGGCGATAAAGAAGGCAAAGACAAATAGTCCGGCAAGGCCCCAGTGAAAAATTCTTGTTGGTAAATCATAAATCAAATGTTTTTTCATAAGATCCTCCTATTAGGCTCAGGATGCTCCTAAAATGAAATTAATGCCATTGACCTAAAGGCCTATAGCCTTTTTTTTCAGCACTTTAGGTCATTTGCTCCATGTGCAGTTTTCAGCTATCGAGTACTGTCTTAGCAAGACAGGGACGACTCTGTTTAATTCAAATAGGAGAACTCTATGCGTAACTATCTACTTACTATCATGACTCTTTTACTTGCCTCAGGTACCGTCCTGGCCAAAAAGAATTGCACGGATCAACCTAAAGAGAAATGGATGAGCGAGGCAGATTTTAAAAAGAAAGTGGAGGGCGAAGGCTACAAGATTCGGAAGTTTAAACAGCCCGGAACTTGTTATGAGATCTATGGTCTTAATAAAGACGGTAAAAAGGTTGAGATTTATTTTAATCCAGTAGATGGCTCAATAGTAAAAGCAAGGTAAAATATCGATAGTGGGCACTAAATAAGGTGCCCACTAATGGAAGTGTGCATGCAATTGAATGCTAATGATTAGAAAATTTCTGGACTGATCTCGCAATAAGCTCAAAAGAGAATTGTAATTTATAGCAAAAAATGAGCTGACTCATGATCAGTCGAACTCTCGATTTTTAGACCGTGAAAATAGAGCAGGTATGTTCTTGATACGATCGCTTGCGAGTTACTATAAATGAGCCGGACCAACCTCAATGATAAGTCTGTTGTAACCCGTACCATGCCGTCCCGAAACTTCAGAGTTGACACAAAACTTAGTTTATAAGAAAGTCCGCTCATGAAAAAATCAATCTTAATTTATAGTCTTTCTACAGCTCTTTATTTAGTTATGGGAACAGTATCGGTGCAGGCCGAAATTGTAGATCCTTGCCTTCGTCGTGCTGCGGCTCGACGTCATACGGCCTTTAGTGTTGCCCGTCAGGTTTACCTGTCACGAGTGGCCAGTTGCCAGACGATGCCTTCTCCTGATCGAGCTGAGCAATGCATTGGATCGGCGCGAATGACTTTTGAGCTTGACTCTCAGGCCGCACGGGCCCGTTATGCCAAAGAAGTTCGTGCTTGTCGTCCTCAGAGCTAGTAAACAAACACTCAGTTCTTAGGTTTTCTGTGACCAGGCTTGGACAGAATCTCGATATAGAAATGCTCTGAACTTTCATTCACAATTTTATCAATGCTCTTATTTATTTCCGACAGGTGAATGACTATTGCACTTGTTTGGTCTTTTCCGATTTTGCAATCGAAGTCCCAGAAGTCAACTTTTTCTTTGAGTGGTTTCCTTCTCTCGCGAGCAATGTATTTACTGATCTCATATTTCACAAAATCCACCTGATTGGCCGGAGCTTTCTTAGGATCAGTGAGCTTAAATTCTTTTTTCATGTAACCTCATTATAGTTTGCCCTTAAACAGCTGCGAAGACTTGGCACGATCATCATCATAAGTCTGTTGGGGCCAATTTCACAATTTTAAAGTCTGAAATCATAGGCCCCCATAGATCCCATAAATCTCCTTAAAATGAGAATGATCTCAAAGAACTACGTGTGCATAGTCTATGAATCATTTTCCTTCTTGGCCTATGTATACCCTGGCATACAATTTGTTGGGTAGACTGCATGCTAAAATAATCTTACTGTTTTTATAATACTGCTCTTTTGGCCATAAAATAAAAAAGAATAAACATTGGATGAAAATATGAAACATATCGCCGTTGTACTTTGTGGTTCAGGTTATAAAGATGGATCAGAGATCCGCGAAAGTGTTCTAACATTGCTCGCACTGTCTCAGCAAGGAGCGCACTTCACTTGTTTTGCTTGCGATGATTTT
>CAMCZE010000115.1 GCA_945885655.1 Bacteriovorax stolpii
AAATATTTTTCTGATTCAGCTGGCTGTAAGGTCGATGAGTTTAAACGTGTGAGCGCGACCTGCTTTAAAGACCATTTTATGAAAGGTGTCTGTAAGTTATATCGTCCGTATTATCCCCGTCTTTTTGAGGCCTATAACACCCCCGAGAAGTGTGAAGATATTGATTCTAAGGGTCCAAGCATGCCTTATGTTCAAGCTTCAATAAATGCTGCTCGTGCTTGCAATTTTTATCCTGATGGCCAGAAAGAAGAAGTTCCTTTTTCTGAAGGAGATGTTCTTACCATTATGATGGTTCTTATGCATATTGAGACCACTGTGAACCGTTGGGATAAAAATCAAAATAACTTTATGGATGTAGCCGAAGTCGAAACAGCTTATTCCATTTATTCATCTGCATTGGATGGATTTTTGGCCGACAAAAATCCTATTATCAAAAAGTTTAAAAAGCAGATCTATCAGTATATGATTAGATACGAAACGATTCCGGATGAGAAAGACTTTGGTAGTATTATGAAGTTTGTCAGATTCCTTCTTCGTTTTAATAAACGCTCAACAGGTGATCGAAAAACCATTGCAAATATTCTGTATCAGATTGGTGAGCAGAATAAAAAAATGCCTGGAGCTATTCCGTTTGATTGTGCTGGGATGAGAAATCCTCCAGGTATCCCAAGAAATGGTACCTTCTTGCCAAGATCTAGTAATATGACAAAAGCTGAAGGTACGGATTTTATTTACCTTCTAGAACAATATGTACCCCAAGAATAATTACTGACTCATGCCTTTTCAAAAGACCTCACTCTTTGTTAGAGTGGAGTCTTTTTAGAAGGGACCCTCTATGGATGATTCGCAGCGCCTCAAGCTAGACGGATATAAGTCTGAGTTTTCACAAGTTAAAGAGACTCTCGTTACGATTCGGAGGTCGCTTTGACGTCGATCGTAAAAAAAATCGTCTTAGAGAAATTAGTGAACTAGAGGCCCTTGAGGGTTTTTGGAACGACACGCAAAACGCATCAAAAATTCAAAAAGAAAAGGCCCTTCTAGAAGATGTGATTAAGCTCTATGGCCAGGTTAAGACCTTAGCTGATGATTTTGAAGTCTTATGCGAGATGGCAGATGGGGGAGATGACTCTTCATTAACTGAAGCTCTTGAACTATTTCCCAAAATTACTGAAGCATTAGGTGAATCTGAAAAAAAAGCTCTTCTTTCTGGTGATCTCGATATCAATAATGCCATCGTTACTGTGAATTCCGGGGCAGGTGGAACTGAGTCTTGTGACTGGGCCGGCATGCTTCTTAGAATGATCACACGTTGGTGTGAGAAAAAAGGTTTCAAGACTCAGGTCACTGATTTTCAATACGGTGATTCTGCTGGGATCAAATCGGCTACCTTGATGGTTACCGGAAACTTTGCTTTTGGCCTTTTAAAATCTGAAATAGGTGTACACCGATTAGTTCGTATTTCCCCTTTTGATTCAAATGCCAGAAGACATACTTCTTTTGCTTCGATTTATGTCAGTGCAGAAGTCGATGACACCATTGAAATTGAAGTTTTGGATAAAGATTTACGTATTGATGTGTATCGTTCCGGTGGAGCTGGTGGACAGTCAGTTAACACTGCCGATTCAGCCGTTCGTTTAACCCATTTTCCAACGGGAATCGTAGTGGCCTGCCAAAATGAAAGATCGCAGATTCAAAACCGTGCCATGGCCATGAAAATTTTAAAATCCCGTCTTTATGAGTATGAGTTGGAGAAACGGCGTAAAGAACAACAAGCTATTGAGAATACAAAAAAAGATATTGCGTGGGGATCTCAGATCCGTTCGTATGTTCTTCATCCGTATAAACTGGTGAAAGACCATCGTACAGGCTATCATTCCTCGCAAGCAGAAACAGTGCTAGAGGGTGACCTCGATGATTTTATGAAGGCTTTTCTCCAATGGAAAAGCTTGGGTGGCGAAGTACAAGATACAGGGGCAGATGATTTATGACAGATAAGAATTTAACAGTGTCGGGGAAGATCATGAAAGATAAACATGTCAGACAGTGGACAGAGCTATTTCCAGAACAGATGGGAGTTCGTTTAGATAAACGTAGAAAACTTGAAGAATCTGGATCAAGTCCTTATAAAAATGGATTAAAACCGGACACCACATTTAAAATTCTGACTGAAAGATATAGTGAAAAAACCAAAGAAGAAATCGGGGAGACTCCTCGTTATAAAATCGCTGGGCGCGTGATGATGGTGCGGGATTTTGGTAAGGCCGCTTTTCTTCAGTGTGATGATGGAAGTGGAAAATTCCAACTTTATGTGAATAAACAAGTGACCTCTGAAAAAGGTTTTGCAGAATACGGACTCCTTGATTATGGCGATATTATTTATGCTGAAGGTGATGTTTTTAAAACAATGAAAGGTGAGCTTGCTCTGAATGCTAGGGAATTTCAGATCCTCACAAAATCGATTCGTCCATTACCAGAGAAATTTCATGGTCTAACAGACGCTGAGCTTCGTTATCGTATGCGTTATGTTGATATGATCATGAATGCTCATACTCGTGATACTCTTCGTAAACGTTCAGAGATCGTTCGTTATATCCGTGAATATTTTTATAAAAATGATTTTTTAGAAGTTGAAACTCCGATGTTACATTCAATAGCTGGTGGTGCGACCGCGAGACCATTTAAAACTCATCACAATGCTTTGAACATGGAACTTTTCATGCGAATCGCCCCCGAGCTTCACCTGAAGCGTTTAATCGTGGGTGGATACAATAAAGTTTTTGAGATGAACCGTTGTTTCCGTAATGAAGGTCTCTCCCTTAAACATAATCCTGAATTCACTACTATCGAGTTCTACTGGGCCTATGCCACTTATCTTGACCTGATGGATTTCACTGAAGAGTTGATTCTGGGGCTTGCAAAACATGTTATTAAAGCTGAGACCATCAAATACGGCGATCATGAGATTAGCCTAAAAGGTCCATTTACTCGTCTCACAATGAGAGAGGCTGTGGCCAAATATACTAATTCTAGTCTTGATCAAATGAATGATCGTGAATACTTATTGGGTCTTCTTAAAGGCAAAGAGCTGGATCAGAAAAAAGCAGCTGGTCTTACTTGGGGTAAACTCCTGGTTCTTTGTTTTGAAGAAATTGTTGAGGGTCAGCTCATTCAGCCGACATTCATCACTGAGTACCCAACAGAAGTTTCTCCTCTTTCACGTCGAAATGATGAGAACCCTGAGTTCGTAGATCGTTTTGAATTTTTTATGAACGGGTGGGAAATCGGAAATGCTTTTTCTGAGTTAAATAACCCCACCGATCAGTTAGACCGTTTTGCGGAACAGGCCATGGCCAAGGAAGCAGGGGATATCGAAGCTTGTGATGTGGATTATGACTTTGTACGTGCCCTTGAATACGGAATGCCACCGACAGCGGGTCAAGGTATCGGTATAGATCGTCTGGTGATGGTCCTCACTGACAGCACAACCATCCGTGACGTACTTTTTTTCCCTCTTCTTAAAAAAGAGCACCTCTTTTCTGAAGAAGAATGAAGTCTAGTTCCTATTTATCGATTTTAAGAATCGTTTTACATGGTCGCTCTGCAGGCAAAATCCTGCTTGCGACCATGATGAGTTTTTCTTTTTCCATCTCGGTCATTCTTTGCACTTTTGGACTCATGGATGGATTTGATCACCTACTCAAGTCAGGTTTAAGACATTCATCAGGTGATATTCTTATCACTTCCCCAAAAGGATTTTTTTTCTTAAATCCAGAGTTACAAGAAAATTTAAATTCGATTTCTCCATCAGCTATTGCTCCCGTTATTCAAACCGAAGCTTTTGCTCTTTATCAGGGACAAAGTAAGGGTGTGCTGGTGAGAGGAGTGGAGAGTGAAAATTTTGGTCGCGCCACAGGACTAGAAGTAAGTGTCTCTCCTGGAAAGATGGTTGTGGGGTATGAGCTTGCACGCCAATTAAAACTCAAAAAAGGTGATAATGTTGCTTTAACTCTTGGTAGAGGTAACGAATCATCGGCCAATCTTCCCACTGTTAAGATATTCCAAGTCGGATCGGTAGTTAAACACGGCATCTATCAAAAGGATCTAAGATTTGTTTATCTTGATAGACAAGATCTAGGGGAGCTTTTAGGTGTTGGTAATCGTATAAATTTGGCCATCGTATCTCTTAAAAAAAAACAGCGCCTGGATGATTTAGATGCCGTCACTCAGTCTCAGCAAGTTTTACGGGCCAGACTTGATGGTGATTATCAGGTGAAACCTTTCTGGAATGAATATTCGTTTTTAATTGAGGCCGTTAAAGTTGAGAAGTTATCCATCTCATTAATCCTGCAATTAATTGTGGTGGTCGCTGTTTTTAACATTTTGGCCTTTGTGATTTATATCATGGAAAAAAAAGCACAAGACTTCTTTTTTTTAAGGGCCATTGGTTTAGATCTGAGTTCTTTAATGCGCTTTTGGTGTGTCTCTATCTTCATTATTTGGTTCTTTTCATGTGTCGGTGCTCATCTTCTTTCCATGATTTTTAATTGGGGACTCCAGCATTTGCCCTTTTTACAAATTCCAGGGGAAATCTACGTCTTATCTTCTTTGAGTATTAAATTAGATTTTAAGGCCTATTTTACAGTATATTCAGTATCGTTATTGTGGGTAATGTTGGCCGCGTTTTTGGGTTATCTAAGGCTTAAGCGCCGTCCTATTATTGAAGGACTACGGCAGGAGTTTAGTGCATGAGCTTCATACATTTAGAACAAGTTGAAAAATCTTTTGGGAAAACAAAAGTTTTAAGAGGTATTAATCTTAAAATTGAGGCGCGAGAATTAGTGGCCATCCGGGGAGCATCAGGTTCAGGAAAATCTACCCTTCTATATTTACTGGGAGGCCTGGATCAGCCAACTTCTGGTAAGGTTACGATTGATAATAAAAACCTAACGTCCGTGGGGGACACGGAACTTGCTCGTTATAGAAATGATTGTGTTGGTTTTGTTTTTCAGTTCCATTTTTTATTGCCTTCAATGACGTGCAGAGACAATATTCTACTTCCTGCCCGCATCGGTGGCAAAGACATGGTCCGCGTTGAAAAAGATACCAAAGTATTGGCCGAAACATTGGGTGTGACTCATTGCCTTGAAAAATTTCCATTCGAAATCTCTGGTGGTGAGCAGCAGCGAATCAACATTATCCGTGCCTTATCTCTTCGTCCGAAAATTCTTCTCTGCGATGAGCCTACGGGAAATTTAGATTCAAAAAATACAGAAAAGGTTGCAACTCTTCTTAAAAATCTTGCTGCAGATTATGGAGCAACTCTTTTAGTTGTTACTCACGACGATAAGGTAGCTTCCTTCTTTCCTCGTAAAATAGTCATTGAAGATGGTCAGATTATTGGCTAGAATCACGGACTGCAAATAAAATTCATTAGATAGCATTTTGCGTTAAGGATTTGTTGGTTGAAACAAGCGCTACTCTTATTCCTCATTTTTTTTCTCACACCAGTTTATGGTCAAGAGATCATCGGTCCCATCCGTGAGATGTTTCGCGTGGATTCAATTGAAGTCACAGGAAACAGAAAAGTTGAAGCTGAAGCTGTTTTAGAAAAAATTGGTACTCGTACCGACATGATCTTAGATAATTATCTTCTTAGAAAAGATCTCTCTCGTATTTACGATATGAAGTATTTCGAAGAGGTTGAGGCCTATCACAAAAAAGTGGGCGAAAAGAACGTTCTCCTCTTTAAGCTTAAAGAAAAACCGATCATTTCCAAAATCTCTTTTGATGGAAACGATGAGATTAATGATGATGATCTCAAAGAACAGGTTAAAACCAAAGAATTTAATATTCTTGATATTTCGACTCTTAAAAATGACGTGCTTCTTTTACAAAAGCACTATGAAGAGAAGGGATACTTTTTGGCCCAGGCCACTTACCAGCTAACTGATAGCGCCAATGGATCTGTGGAAGTAAAATTCAAAATTAAAGAATGGGACAAGGTAAGAGTTAAAAAAATTACCTTTCTCGGAAATAAATCAGTAACTGATGAAGAGCTTAAAAACTTCATGCAGACTCGTGAAGAGTCTTATTTCTCTTTTTTGTCTGGTTCAGGAAATTTTAAAGAAATGAATTTCCAAACTGACGTTGAGCGTCTTAAGTACTTTTATAAGACAAAAGGATATCTGCAGGTCAATATCCAGAATCCTGAAGTCACAGCATCGGAAGATAAAAAATGGATCTTCATTACAGTAAGGCTCACAGAAGGTCCTCAGTTTACTGTTAATAATATTACATTTAATGGTGAACTTCTTTTTTCCGAATCAAAAATGATAAAAAAACTGAAGATCAAATCGAATGACATTTATAATGAGGATAACCTACGTCTAGACATTCAAACTCTAACAGAAATGTATCAAGACAAGGGGTATGCATTTGCCAACGTTCTTAGAACCCTTGAAGTGGTTCCTGGAGAAAACAAAGTTGATGTTATTTTCTCATTCGAAAAAGGTGTAATAGCTTATTTTGGCAAGATCGTCATGAAAGGGAATACTAAAACCAGAGACAAGGTCATCCGCCGAGAACTTCGCATTCATGAAGGTGAGATGTACTCAGGATCCAAACTTAGGACCTCAAAAGATAATGTAAACCGCTTAGGCTTTTTTCAGCCTGAGAGTGTGATTTTTAATACGATCACTCGCAAAGGAACTGACAACATTCTGGATGTCGAGATCTCAATTAAAGAACGTCCCACTGGTCAAATCTCCGTGGGGGCAGGTTATTCAACGGCCACGCAAGGATTTATTCAGGCCAGTGTAGCTCAGAACAACTTTAGGGGTTTGGGTCAGAATATAAATCTCAATCTTTCTTATTCAAAACGTCAGCAGATTTATAACGTGGGTTTTACGGAACCATACCTTTTTGACACCAAGTGGACCGCCGGAACTGACTATTATCAAACTCTCTCATTTTTCATTCGTTCGTTTGCTTACCGTAAACATGGTGCTGACGTGCGAGTGGGGCATCCGATCTTTGAATACACTCGTTTATTCCTAACATATCGTTATGAAGACAACAAAGTTAGTAACGTCATCAACGAAGGAATTGATCCTAAAGTTGAGAATGGTTCAGCATCATCGCTTCAGGGATCAATTATTCGAGATAAACGAAATAACATTTTTGAACCTTCCAATGGTTATTATGCAAGTAGCTCCGTAGAATATACGGGTCTTGGCGGAACCATGCGTTGGATGAAAGGTGAAATTGAAGGACGTTATTATAAGAGCCTTTGGGGTGACCTTGTTCTCCGTTCACGTTTAACCACGTCTCAGTTATTTAAAACCACTGCACGTGATATTCCCCGAGTTGAAAAATTCTCTCTCGGTGGAGCGCGAAACATGCGAGGTTTTAATCTTGAAGATATTGGACCAAGAAGGTTAGCTCGCAATAAAGAAACAGGACAACTAGATACATTCAATTTCGGAGGGCTTTTTAGTGTTCTTGGAACGTTGGAGTTAGAACATCCATTAGTGAAAGAAGCCGGATTAAAATGGGTTGTCTTTTATGATGCGGGTAATGTTTTTGAGCGCAGAATAGGTGAAGACAATAACTTTGGTTTAAGAAGTGATTACGGTTTTGGCTTTAGATGGTTTTCTCCTATAGGAGTTCTGCGGTTTGAGTTTGGTTTTCCTGTTAATAAAAGGAAAACAGAGGACTCTAACCAGTTCAACTTTGACATAGGACAATTGTTTTAAACGGTGATAAAGTTTTACGAAAGTAAGGAGAATATAGTTATGAAATTAATATTAAGTTTAGTCGTATTGGTTTTTGCCCTTCCGGCATTCTCAGCAACATTAATTGGATTGGTCGACATTCAAAAAGTCATCACAACGATTAAAGAAGGTAAAAACGTTCAGAAGACACTTGAGAAAGCTTTTAATGAGAAAAAAGCTGTTCTTAAAAAAGATGAAGAGAAAATCAAAAAAGCTCAAGAAGACTATAAAAAACAAAGTATGGTTTTGGCCGAAGCGGCCCGTATGACTAAAGAACGTGAAATCCAAGAACTTATGATGAAACTTCAGACCAAGACGATGGAATACCAAAAAGAAATTCAAAAGATGGAACAGGACATGAAAAAGCCTATTCTTGAAAAACTTCGTCCTATTATCGATGAAGTTTCTGTGGCCAAAGAAGTGGATATGACTTTTGAATTGTCTGCAGCACCGATTGTTTATGCGAAAAGCAAAGTTGATATCACTGAAGAAGTGATCAAGGCTTACGACAAAAAGAATCCTAAATAGGCCTAACCTCTGGAGCGATTATGAGACTCACCGAGTTCGCTCAATTAGATCCAAGTTTGAAAATTGTTAAGAATGCCAAATGGCCCGAAGAAGTTCGGGCCATTTCTGCTTTAGACACACTTCTTCCATTCAGTGTTGTCTTCATCAAAAATGGAAAATTTCTTGAAAAATTCCTTCCTCATCTTGAGAAGGCAATTGAACTTAGTGTCGGTGTCATCATTGATGAAAAGTTCTTTTATTTGATGAATGCTGAACTTAAAGCAAACCTAGAAAAACTTCCTTGGATGATGACAAGTACCCAGGTTCCAATGAGTTTGACCCTACTCTCTAAACCATTTTATGACGAAAAGATGAAAGGCATCAATTCTCAGGTAGATGGAAGACAGATGGGCACTGTTGACATTGATCCTTCATCTCACATTGCACAGAATGTTTTTATCGGTGAGCATGTGAAGATTGGTGCTAAGGTTGAGATCATGCCAGGATGTGTGATTCTTCCTCATGTGGAAATTGGCGATAATACAAAAATTTATCCTCATGTCACAATTTATCCCTTTACTAAAATAGGTCAAAACTGTCGTATTCATTCTGGGACGGTTATTGGATCAGATGGATTTGGTTATACATTTCATCAAGGCAAGCATGTAAAAATCTGGCATGTGGGTGGAGTGCTTATCCATCAAGATGTTGAAATCGGTAGTAACTCATCTATTGATTGTGGAACTTTTTCTCCAACTATTATTGGAGAAGGAACACGGATAGATAATTTTGTGCAAATTGCTCATAACTGTAAAGTTGGTAAGGGATGTGTCTTGTGTGGACACGTCGCTTTAGCAGGCAGTGCTGTTCTGGAGGACTACGTGGTTTGTGGTGGTAAGGCCGGAGTTGGTCCTGATACGTATTTAGGTACTGGAACCCAAGTTGCTGGCGGAGCTCTGG
>CAMCZE010000116.1 GCA_945885655.1 Bacteriovorax stolpii
AAAAAAAGAACACATAAATGGGAAGAAGGTGTGGCCCAGTTAGGTGTGCAGGTTCCATGGAAACGGGTGGCAGGAAAATTTTTACAAAGTTTTAGTACGCGGGTTTTTTCAAAACTTATCGTTGTGACAAATAAAATTTCGAAAGATCCTACAGAGGTGAGGAACGGGGCCTTGTTTTCACCCGGTGTTGAATTGAATTTTACGATGGTTCAAAGACAGGCCCAACGAGATCTCTTACCTCCATGGGGGATTAAAGTGGATGCAAATGTCGAAGAGGGACATGACATCACTGGAGTAGATCAAAAAGGTCTCATTCAGTCCATCGATACACGGGCCTATATTCCAGGATTCTGGCATCACCATTCGTTTAATCATCAATTTGCTTTTGAAAAACAACGAGACGATGCTTATCAATATTCAAGTTTTATTTATTATCCTCGAGGCACATCGCAAGTTTTTTTAGAAGAGTTTACCAAGTACTCGGCCAATTACACTCTTCCCCTTTTTAATCCGGACTGGAACTGGTCTCGGTATCTATATTTAAAACGAGTGACGATGAATCTTTTTTATGACGAACTTCATGGACGTTTTAGAGGATTTGATTACAAAGCAGCTTCGGCAGGTTGGGAAGTCTTATTTGAAACGCATTTTTTACGGATCATTCTTCCATTTTCATGGGGTGTAAGAGGCAGTTATCTTATTAATGGCATAGAAAAAAATAATTATGAGTTTTTTCTTTCATCCGTCTTAGGTACTTTCTGAAGAGCTCCTTTAGTCGTCCTAGCACGATCTTAATACCGTTATGACTCATTCCTTAAAGTTTATCTTCTCACCGCGCACCATTTTATGGAGAAATGTCAAAAAGGTGGCACTAGAAGATGAGGTTCCTGGAAAATATCAAGCTTTTATTCGGAAAATCATCTTGTCCCCTTCATTTGAAGTAGAAATTTCCACTGGTGAATGGTTACAATGGTCCCTTATTCAATCAATCATCTGGAACACTATTTTATGTTACGATTTTTCATCGCATTACTTTTTTTGTCCGCATGCTCAACTCACACTAAAGAATCTGGGGGAGAAGATCGCTACGTCTACCAACCAGAAAAAGAATACAATCTTGACGATTTAAAGGAGCTTTCACCTCAAATCATCCGCACGATGAAAAGAGATACTCCAGATGCTAAAGTGGATGATCTTTTTTCTAGGGATAAACGTGACATAAAAAAAGTCGCCATTGTTGTTTTTGAATCAATAATTCAACCCACATACAGTGGACTTGCCAATGAAGATAAGATTTTTCTCTCTGCTCAAGGGAAACAACTTTTAACCGAAAAATTTTTAAGCATCTGGGAAAAAAGTTTTAGTTTTTTTGGAGATGAGATTCAGTATGTTCCTACTATCATTGTTAAAAAAAGTTCTGTCTTTCAGCGGGCCGGCCTTGAGGTCGAAGATGAAATAAAAGTTCAACGAGTGGCCCTGGCTCCTGATGATGTTTTTTTTCTTGAGAAAGGCCAAAAAACGACTCTTTCAACGATCCTTAATCCTCGTGGGATGAGAGATCTTTCTATGCTTTTAGTTCCGGCCGCCGAAATTATGGAAGGCCCCAAATGGTCTGAACATGCAAAACATTTGATTAATGATATTTCTAAAGAAATGGAACTTGATGCTGTCATTGTGGTGATGAGTAATATCCAGTGGACTGCTGAACGAATCGATAAACATACGGGTGAATTTATTCCTGAAGAAATGAGAATGAAGCTTAAAAGTTCTGTTTTGATTCCTCTGACTCAGTATCACGAACGTTTAAAAAGCCTAGGCAAAAATGAAAAACCCAATATCACGGCCTGTTATCGTTATTATGAGGCAGATTTGAAGATTCCTATTAGTATTTCGGTTCCTCCTGAAGAAATGTCTTTTGAAACAGCAGAAAAAAAATTAGTGAATCCTCTTTTAAAAACCTATAATGATCTGACACAAATGACCTTGTTTCAACTCATCAATGACTTGAAGGCCACGCATTAATGGAAAGACCGGATTTTATAAGACGGGTAAAATTTATTTTAAAATTCGGTAAGGCCCTTCATACTGTAGGCGCACCTGCGCATACTCTAGAAGGTACCATGCAAGAGATGTGTGGTTTATTTAATATCAAAGGCAGTATTGTTTCTCTGCCAACGGCCATTTTTTCTTCATTTAGTTATGGAGATGAAGATATTACTAAGATTGAACGGGTTGAGCCCGTTGGTGTTAATCTTGGAAAACTTTCATATGTTGATTTAATTTCTCGCGAAGTTATTGAGGAGAAAATTTCATTTGAAGAAGGTAGCCGTAAGTTAGATGATGTTTTAAATTCAGCAGATCCATATGGGAAAAGAATTCGGGTTTTGTGTTTTGTTTTATCCGCTGCTGGATTCATGGTCCTTTTTGGTGGAACATGGGGGGATCTGTTAGGAAGTATTTTGATTGGTCTCTTAGTTGGTGCTTTGGCCTTAGCAAAACCTATTGGGCTTGTTGCCCAATTATTTGAGGCCATTGTTGCCGTCGTGGCAGCTCTCACGACTTATCTTTTAGCAAAACTTGTTCCTGGTTTAAATATTGCCGTTGTCATTCTTTCGACTCTTATTATTTTTATGCCAGGCCTTTTCATCACCATCGCGATTGCTGAAATTGCGACACAGAATTTAACCTCAGGGACTTCTCGTTTAGTGGGAGGCGTTTTTATTCTTCTTAAACTCACCTTTGGTGTTTTTATTGGAAGTAAAATTGCTTCATGGTTCACTTTTCCTTCGATCAACATTGAATTTCATACCATTCCTGCGTGGGTCACAATTTTTACTCTTCCGATAACAGCACTCATGGCAACCGTGATTTTTAAGGCCAACCGTTCTGATTGGATCTGGGTTACACTGGCCGGTGTTTTTGGTTACTCCTGTTCTAAAATGGGAACTCATTATATGGGTTCAGAACTCGGAATGTTTTTTGGTGGGGCCTGTGTGGGGGCGGTTAGTAATATTTTTGCTCGTATTCAAAATAGGCCTTCAAGTATTTTTCAATTTCCCGGCATTATTTTGCTGGTTCCAGGATCGGTCGGTTATCGTAGTTTAAGTTTTTTATTTGAGCGAGATGTTGTGGGTGGACTAGAGATGGCCTTCACGATGATTACGCTGGCCATGGCCTTAGTGGTGGGAGTTTTTCTAGGAAATATTATTGTTAAACCCCGACGAAGCTTTTAAGTAGTTGCGGCCTGACACCAGATGAGTGTCAAATGAATCCCATTAACGCAAAATATTAAATGGTCCTATTAAAAGATGAGCCTAAAAAATTGCCGACTTGATGCGTGGCAATGTATCGGGGCATACTGTCAGTAGATTTGCATTGATTTGGCCCAGTAGGTTCTTCAGGAAGAAGAGCTAAAAGATCTCCTAACCAAGGAAGGTGCACAATGACGAAGCTTCTCTTAATGGCGGGCCTATTCGCCCTGTTTGTAAGTTGTAATAAAAATCCAATAGGTGATTGTCAGGTTCAATCAAGTACTGCAGGTGTTGATGGTGAGGTTGTTACTTCCCCATCGGCCGACGGATGTACTCCGGGTGGTAGTGGTGATGTTGATGATTCAACGGGCGGTGTTGAGCCAGAACCAGAACCAGAACCAGAACCAGGTGGGCCAATACCAGTTCCCAATCCTGAACCTGGTGAGGGTGTTCCTAACGAAGCCTTTTTGTTTGATGCCAATATTAAATTTGTTAACTTTGAGCGCTCAGATGAAGAAAAAGTTCATAAGGCCATTGAGATCATTAAAAAAGTTATTTCGGGCCAAGAGTTTAAAAGCAAGGTGCTTAATTTTACTTACAACGGTAAAAAAACTTTCGTCGACAACAATGGATTAACGAATGAACAAATCTATCAAAAACTTATTGATGGGAGAGAAGATCTTCTTCCTACTGTAGATCATCAGATGGATCTAGAGCTTGAGTTATACTATTCATGGAGAAGTACGGTGGGGTACACATACCCAGATGGCATCCGAATTTACATGAATACAAAGTTTTTTGATTATTACACGCCAACAGAAGTTGCCGGCAACGTGTTTCATGAATGGACTCACAAATTAGGGTTTGATCATGATTCAAGTTATTCTCTCAGTCGTGATTCATCTGTTCCCTACGGAATCGGTTATCTTATTGAAGAACTTGGTAAAAAGTACGAATAAAATTTCAGGGTGTGGTATTTCGCCACACCCTTTTATATTTTGTTAAGTTAAATCTTGGCACTGCCTATGCAACACTGAAGTGTAATAGGTAAAACCAGGAGGATGTTATGGTTAAAGGCAACAATCAAGAAGATATAGGATCTAAGGATCAATCTCATGTTCATTTGAAGGCAAAAAAAAATCGAAACATTTCTGAATATGATCATGATGGTAGTGATGATGAGATGATTTCTGATGCTGAGGATGAAGTAAGAGAAAATGAAGACGCTTCCCTGCAAGATAAATCTTATTCTTTTGATGAGGAAAATACTGACTCTGAAGAATATCATGATGCTGATGATGCAGATTTGGCCGATATTGAAGATGAAGACAGTGATATAAATCTGCACTAATGATTAGGGAGGGAGTGGTATCATTCTCTTCCTAATGTTTGCCTTAAGGTTGACCTATCAAAAATAAATTTATTCTAAAGAATTACTGGTGCAAAAAAAATAATAAAAAGTAAGAATTTAAACTGATACCTTCACTAAATTTCTTGATAACTTTTTGAGAACAATTTTGAACGGGAGAGTTTATGCGTTTAGGTTTTTTATTCGTGGTTCTCTTAACCCTCAGTGCTTGTGGTAATGACAAGAAGTCTTCAAAAGATCCAGTGTCAGTTTTAAGGCAAGAAGAAGCAGTCTTGTGTGATCTGAATGGAACAAAAGTCAGTTGTGAGAGTTTAGAAGGTCCAGATGGCATGGGTATTGATCTTTTAGAATCAACAGTGGATGTTTCTGTAAATCTGACCGAGTATGAAGTGGTCTTTAGAGAAACAAAAACACAAACAGCACAAGGCCGCCGCATAAGTTGTAAAACAAGTGTTCGTAGTGGAGAAGTGTATAAGTTAATATATACAGGTTCAAACTTGGACGTGATAAATGAGAGTGGTGAAACGATTCGTTATGAGCGTCTCAACGAAGGAGACTCCATTTTAGGCGCTTGGGTTTCTCGTACTTATGTTGATAGTGGTACTCATATCATCCGTCAGATGACATTTGTTTCTCATTCTCATGCCATTTTAAAAACTCATTGCGAATTTTAAAAAAACGCCTCATTTCCATACGACATTGGTAGATACAGAAAAGAAGGCCCGGAAAAAACCGGGCCATTTTTTAGTTTAAATTTTCAATGACTGTAGCGACCCCTTGGCCCATTCCAATACACATTGTTGCAAGACCAAATTTTTTATTATTGTTCCGAAGCTGATGAGCAAGAGTGCCAATAATTCTTGAGCCAGAACAACCCAATGGGTGTCCAAGAGCGATGGCCCCTCCGTTTAAATTTACTTTTTGAGCGGCCTTCTCTAAAAGTCCAAGATCTTTCAGAACAGGAATCGATTGAGCAGCAAAGGCTTCATTAAGCTCTATGATGTCCATCTTATCTATCGAGAGGCCCGCACGCTCTAAAGCTTTTTTAGATGAGGCCACAGGCCCATAGCCCATGATGCTTGGCTCGCATCCTGTTGAGGCCATGGAAACAATTCTTGCTAGAGGTTTAAGACCTAATGCTTTAGCACGATCTTCACTCATCACGATCACACAAGAAGCACCATCAGATAGTGCAGATGAGTTACCAGCAGTGACTGTTCCATTTCTTGGATCAAAGACAGCAGGAAGTTTTGAGAGACTCTCTACTGTTGTTTCAGGACGAACGACTTCGTCACTATTGATCATGGAAGGCACACCCATATCATCGTGGCCAGGAGTGGGCACAAGTTCATTTTTAAAACGACCTTGAGTCGCTGCTTCGTGGGCCTTTCTGTGAGAGTTTGCGGCGAATTCATCTTGTTGACTACGAGTGACACCGTGGATTTTAGCTAGAAGCTCGGCAGTAAGACCCATAGAGCCGGCCATCTTGGAAGTGGTCTTAGCAAGGCCCGGATTAAAGTCCACTCCATGAGTCATGGGGACGTGTCCCATGTGCTCAACACCTCCACAAAGATAAATCTCGCCTTGATTAGACCAAATTCCTTGTACGGCCATGTGAACAGCAGTCATAGAAGATCCACAAAGACGGTTCACCGTTTGCGCAGAAACTGTTTTTGGAATATCTGTTAAGAGGGCAGCATTTCTGGCAATGTTATAACACTGTTCTAAAGTTTGTTGTACACAACCCCAGATGATGTCCTCAATCTCGCCTGGATTAACATTGGGGTTACGTTTTAAAATCTCACGCATAAGGTGAGCGGAAAGTTCTTCTGCACGGACGTTTCTATAGGCCCCGGCCTTGGATCTTGCCATAGGAGTTCTGATAGCATCTACAATGACGGCATTTTTCATATGAACCTCAAATTAATAATAAGTTTTCTTTTCAGCGGCCAGGTTTTTCATGAATGGAGTAAGTTCATAAAGTTTCCCAAGTGCTAAATATTTTTTAGATTCTTCTTCTAGTTTACCAAGGCCTAGAGAGTCGGCGTACTTTAGAGCACCCGCTCTGAATGGAGGGAAACCTAAGCCTAAAAGAAGACCCATATCAACTTCAACCGGAGATTCAACAATCTTATCCTCTAGACAACGAGATGATTCGATGATCATGGGAAGCATCATACGCATAACAATCTCTTCATCGGTGATTTCGATTTCTTTTTTTACGATGGGGTTAATGAGTTCATAAACCGCTGGGTTAACTTTTTTAACAGATTTGCCTTTTTTATCAAGCTCGTACTCATAAAAACCTAGATTGTTTTTCTGACCGTAACGTTTGTTCTCATACATCACTTCAAGGATGGTTTTATTTTTAAATCCCATACGATCAGGAAAGGCATTGGCCATGATGCTTGAAGCATGAAAGCCAGTATCAATTCCCACGACATCTAAAAGATAGGCCGGACCCATAGGCCAGCCGAATTTTTCCATGACTTTATCAATGCGTTGGAAATCCACACCGTCTTCTAATAAAAAGATGAAGCCGTTAAAGTATGGGAATAAAATTCTGTTTACTAAAAATCCAGCACAGTCATTTACCACGATAGGAGTTTTTCCCATTTGAGAGGCATAATTTACGGCCTGAGCAATTGTTGCTTCAGAGGTTTTAGCTCCTCTGATAATTTCAACAAGAGGCATTCTGTGAACAGGATTAAAAAAATGCATGCCACAAAATTTATCAGGACGTTTAAGGCCCTCGGCAAGTTTTGTAATTGAAATCGTGGAGGTATTTGAAGCGAGAACCGTTTCTGGAGAAACGTTGTTTTCTACTTCAAGCAACACAGACTTTTTAATTTTTTCATTTTCAACGACGGCCTCAACAACAAACTGAGTTCCACCGAAGTCAGCATAAGAAAGAGTAGGGCCAATTGCTGCTATAACTTTCCCCATTCTTTCAGGTGTCATTTTTTTGCGTTCAACTTCTTTATTTAAAAGTTTTGTCGCCTCATTCATCCCGAGATCAAGCTGTTCGTGTTTGATGTCCTTCATCAAAAGGGGAACACCCATAGAAGCCGATTGATAAGCAATCCCGCCTCCCATGATCCCTGCTCCTAGAACAGCTGCATGCTGAACAGGTTTAGCGTCTTTAGTGACTTTTTTAGAAACTTTTTTCAAATACTGATCCCCTAAGAAGACTTGCACTAAACATTCAGCTGTTTTTGTTTTGGCCATGGCCGCAAACGTTTCGCCTTCAAGTTTGAGAGCTTCATCTCGAGTTAGTCGAGCTGCTTTTTGCATTGTCTCTACGGCCTTAAGAGGAGCTGGATAATGGGGGCCGGCAAGACCGGCAACAAATCCTTTTGAACTCTCAAAACTCATCATTGATTCAATTTTATCTAATTTAAGAGGAGACTTTTTCTGTGTTACACGTGCTTGCCAGTCAAGTTCTCCAGAAAGAGCGCGCTCAAGAAGTTTTAATCCAGCGGCCTCAAGTTTGGCGTCTTCAACGATCCCATCAAAAACACCAAATTTTAGTGCGTCTTCTGCTTTATAATTTTTTGCACCTGTCACCCATTCAATAGCGTGATCGGCACCAATTAGGCGTGGCAGTCTTACTGTTCCACCCCAGCCAGGAATAATACCTAATTTTGTTTCAGGTAAACCGATCACACCTTTTGGTGTGGCCAGACGATAATCCATAGTCAGGGCAATTTCACAACCTCCACCCAGTGCAAAACCATTAACGAGTGCTACCTTAGGGAAAGGCAGATCTTCATAACCATTAAAGACTTCATTGATGCTGGCAATCCAAGATCGCATCTCTGATTCTTCTTTTTTGAAGTGTCCTAAAAATTCAGTCACATCAGCACCAAAAACAAATCCACTTGATTTACCTGAGGTGAAAAGTAATCCTTTGGCCTTTTGTTTTCTAATCACTTCAAGCATCTCACCCAATTCTTTTAGGGCCGTGGCATTGAAGACGTTTGCAGTTTGATCTTTAAGATCAAAAATAACTTTTAAAATGTCATTAGGCAGACTCTCAAGGCGAAAAGCTTGACCAGAATAAAGCATATAAACTCCTTCATCAGAAATAACAATATTGTACTCTGATGTGAAATTAATCGCTAGAGAAACTGTTTGATCTCATTTTTGATTTTTTCAGGTGTATCAGTCGGAGCATAACGCTTCACAACTTTGCCATCACGATCGACTAAGAATTTTGTAAAGTTCCACTTTATGGCCTTAGAGCCAAGTAATCCTGGTTTTTCTTCCTTAAGGAATTGATAAAGAGGTGAGGCCTCACTACCATTGACTTGAACCTTAGCGAAAAGAGGAAATGTCACATCGTAATTAAGGCCGCAAAAATTTTTAATTTCTTCTTCGTTGCCTGGCTCCTGGCCATTAAACTGATTACACGGAAAGCCCAATACCACGACGTTATCTTTAAGTTCACTAAATAGCTCTTCTAACCCCTTATACTGGGGAGTAAACCCGCATTTACTGGCCACATTTACAATCAAAAGCAACTTGCCTTTATATTGGGACAATAAAATATCCTGGCCGTTGATATCTTTAACCGTATAGTCAAAAACTGATTTACTCATGAAAAGTCCTTCTTGTT
>CAMCZE010000117.1 GCA_945885655.1 Bacteriovorax stolpii
CAAGGTGAAACTAATACTTGTCTCTTCATGGCACGTACTGGAGCGATGGAACTTCTTGCAAATAAGTACCATAATATTACTGATCCTCTTCCTTTAGGTCCCTATGATCTTTCTGAGTCATTCACGATCTCAGCATCAGATACAATCAATAAATCTTTTTTTGAAAATCCTGTTCTCCGATATAATAACGGCTTTGGTGTTCACCATCTGGACTGGCCATACCAGGCATGGAATGGCACAGAAATTAACTGGGGAGTATGGAACAAACACCCAGATTTTTACAATCTTCCTCGTATTAAATTACCACAAGTTGAAACGGTTAAACTTTTTCAGTTTGGTAACAGATGGGCCACTGATGTATTAACTGTTGAGCATATTGAACAAGTGAAACAGGCCCTATGGAAATATAAAAGCCCCGTACTTATCAATTACAATGATGAAGACTATTGGCATGTTATCCTGATTGTTGGTTATGACGATACAATTGAAGGAGAATGTTACGATACTGATCCTAAGGAGTGTTCTGCAGACATAGGATCTTTTTATATTAGAGACTCCTTTGGAGTGCGAATAGAAGTTCGAGATTATGACTGGTTTCGGGTCAAAGGAAATGCTGCTTACGTGGTAAAACTTAAACAACCAGAGTAAAATAATCAGTTAAAATCTTGTTATCATTATGTGCTCGTAAACCGACATGACAGAGATGAGAGCACTTTATTTTATTTTGATATTTTTAGCTCCTCTGCTAGTTCAAGCTGCCTGTAAAAATGTCATTGATGCAAAACGCGTGATGCTTTTTATTGACACTAATACCAATCCATTAGAGATCAAAGCTGCACAAACTGCTGCGTGTGAACGTGGAGAGACAATAGTTATCATCCCTAAAAATGCAGGTGTGAATCAGGCCTCTCTTGAAATGCAAATTCGTACGGAACTAAAAAAAATTAAAAAAGATGATGGAAAGTTAAAAAATCTCATTATTTCCGGACACGATGGTGGAGGAATTTTTAAAGGTACTAGCTTCAAAACCAATAGAGCTGAACTTTACAGAATGTTAAATATTTATCCTGAAATAAATGAGATTAACTCACTCCTTCTTTTAGGTTGTTACTCTGGAGTACAAAAAGAGATATTAGCTTGGAAAAACCTTCTACCAAAAATACGTCTTATAGCCGGTTACGATGCTGCTGCACCATTAGGAATTCGTCCAGCAGGACATGAATACATACGAGACATTTTAACTAAAGAAAAAAAACTCACGGCCATTACCGATAAAAAGAAAATTGAAAACTATCTCAAACATAATATCTCCATCATCAAAGATCTCAATTCATCCCTATATTTAAGGCCTTATTGTGAAGATGAAAAACAAAACGAATTTTTTTTTGGAAGTTTCGATAATAAAAAAGAGATAACAAACTTAGATTTTAAAGACTGTGCAGCTACTTTACCCAAACTAGAAGAGGAGGCGGCCAACTTTATTAAGTACTCATCTGGTGAATTAGATCCAAGAGAAGGTAAAAATTACGAACACCTAAGGCAGCTTTATAAGTTTTCCCGCAGAAATGAACACTGCATCGATGCTTTTGATATACCCCTTAATGTGAACTCCATTTTTAATTTAGTTTTTTTAACTGACGTGAATGAAAATTTCGTTAAATTTTATAAAAACGATATTACAAAAGCCGCAGGCATCATAACTGCTTCAAAAAACCTCTCACATAAAATATGGGTGCCCACCATTAAGAACTTAAAAAATAAAACTTATGCACAGATGCTTGAGAATATCAATAACATGCATGGACTTCTTGTTTCTTCAGATCTTACCGCTTCTCAGCGAGAAGCATTAAGATTTCTTTCTAGTTCAATGAGCAAACATCTACAACATTTTGAAAATCCTTTTAGTTGGTTTGAAGTCCACACACCCATCGAAGCTCCAAGTCATCCCGAAAAATTTAATCTTGGAAAAAAATAATATGAAACACCTCTTTTACATCATGATGTTTTGTTTTATGTCACTGGCCCTTGCTCAAAAGCCTAAAGTCTTGATTGTTGATCCCGAGATCGATGCAAATCCTTTTAAAAAAGATTATGACGTTGAAACAGCAACAAAACCATATTCTCACCTGCCAAATAAAAAACAACGTGATGCCTGCCTTTTGGGTCTGAAACAGGCAAATAATTGGGATGAACTCGATAAAGACATTTTTTATAAAAGACTTAAAAGCCGCTCACTGGCCGATCTAAAACATAAGTATTCTTCTTTTTCAGATCAAGAACTTAAAGAGCTATCAGAAAAGTGTCCCTAAAATCGTTATTTCATAGAATATCCCACTTAACGCACTCATCCCTACTTCAAATCTGAGGTAATTTCTATTAATCTATCCTCACTTTCAACAGTAAGGGACTTCACATGGATTATTCATTTTCTGAACTTGAACCTAAGTGGCAAAAATATTGGGAACAACACCAAACATTTAAAACTCTCGAGGATAAATCAAAACCAAAATATTATGTCCTCGATATGTTTCCCTATCCATCAGGAGCGGGACTTCATGTAGGTCATCCAGAAGGTTATACGGCCACAGACATTATGGCTCGTTATAAACGTATGAAAGGTTTTAACGTACTTCATCCAATGGGATGGGATTCATTTGGCCTTCCGGCCGAAAACCATGCTGTTAAAACTGGAGTTCATCCTAATCTGACAACCCAAGAGAATATCAAAACCTTCAAACGTCAGTTGCGAATGCTGGGTTTTTCATATGATTGGGATCGTGAAGTGGCTACCTCAAATGTAGATTACTACCGCTGGACTCAATGGATTTTCGTACAACTTTATAATAAAGGTCTCGCTTACGAATCTCATATGATGGTGAACTGGTGTCCAAACCTTAAAACCGTCCTCGCAAATGAAGAGGTGATAAGCGGTAAATCTGAAGTGGGAGGACATCCAGTTATAAGAAAACCAATGAAACAATGGATGTTGAGAATTACTCAATATGCAGAAAGATTATTACAAGACTTAGATCTTCTAGATTGGCCTGAATCGGTTAAGGAAATGCAAAGAGTTTGGATTGGAAAATCTGAAGGCGCCATCATTTCATTTAACGTTAATAATACAAGTGAAAAAATTGATGTCTTCACCTCTCGTCCAGATACTCTATTTGGTGCAACTTACATGGTTCTCGCTCCTGAGCACGCACTTGTTGATATCATCACTAATGATGCTCATAAAAATGACATCGCTAAATATCGAGAGGTAACGGCATTAAAATCAGATCTGGAAAGAACCGAGCTCAACAAAGATAAATCTGGTGCTTTCACAGGTGCTTATGCTTTAAATCCGGCAAATGGAAAAAAAATCCCTATCTATATCGCTGATTATGTTTTGAACACGTATGGAACAGGTGCCATCATGTCCGTTCCTGCTCATGATGAAAGAGATTGGGAATTTGCCAAAAAATTCAACCTTCCTATTGTTGAAGTTGTTAACGGTGGAAATGTTGAAGAGGCAGCGTTCTCAGATGACGGTGAACATGTTAATTCTGACTTTCTAAATGGTCTTAATAAAGTTGATGCCATTAAAAAAATGATTGCCTGGTTAGAAGAACAGAAAATAGGTTCAAAAAAAATAAATTATAAACTTCGTGACTGGCTTTTTTCTCGTCAACGTTACTGGGGTGAACCGTTTCCTATTCTAAAATTTGAAGACGGGACTGTACGATGCTTAGATGTTGATGAGCTTCCTGTGGCTCTTCCACCTATAGAAAAATATGAACCATCCGGAACAGGTGAATCCCCTCTCGCAACACTTGAGGACTGGGTTAATGTCATCGATGCAAAAACTGGTAAAAAAGCGAAACGCGAAACCAATACCATGCCTCAATGGGCAGGCTCTTGTTGGTACTACCTTCGTTTCTGCGATCCAACCAATAAAACTGAACCTTGGAATTCGAAGATTGAGAACTACTGGATGCCAGTGGATCTCTATGTCGGTGGAGCTGAACATGCTGTCCTTCACCTTCTTTATTCTCGTTTTTGGCATAAAGTACTTTATGATCTTGGGCTTGTTTCAACTAAAGAACCTTTTCACAAATTAGTTAACCAAGGCATGATTCTTGGCGAAGATGGTGAAAAGATGAGTAAGTCGCGTGGGAATGTTATTAACCCCGATGCCATCGTTAAAGAATATGGAGCGGATACTCTTCGTCTTTATGAAATGTTCATGGGCCCACTTGAAAAAACTAAGCCGTGGTCAATGAATGGAGTGAAAGGTGTTTCAAATTTCTTGAACCGGGCCTATCGCTTTTTCCTAGATCCTAAAAATATTCATGAAGGTGCTGAGAATCCTACAAACTTAAAAGAACTACATAAACTTATTAAAAAGGTTACTGAAGACATTGAGAATATGCGTTTTAACACCGCTATTTCTCAGATGATGATTTTTGTGAACCATGTTTATAAAACTGGTAACGTAAATAAAAAAACTGCTGAAATTTTTGCTCTTGTGATTGCTCCATATGCCCCTCACTTAGCGGAAGAATTATGGGCGACCATGGGTCACAGTAAAACTCTTTCTTATGAAACTTGGCCCCTGTTTGATGAGGCCCTTGCTAAAGACGATCTCATCACAATGGCCGTTCAAATCAATGGGAAAACTCGTGGCACATTTGAAGTGGCCGCAGAAATTTCAAAAGAAGATTTTTTTGCATTAGTTAAGGCCGATGAGAAAATAACTAAATACCTGAACGGAACAATTCTTAAAGAAGTTTATGTTCCAGGTAAAATCTGTAACTTTGTGATTAAAGTTGATAAGGCTTCGGAGTAAAAGTTACTTCGCAAGCCTTCTTCAAACATGAAAATCTAAAACGAAAAAGGTTACGCCAAATACCTTCGAAGGCCAGACCATAAACTCTTTCATGAGAATAAACTTCTTTTGATAGAGATCCAAAGGTAATGGCTTCGGACATTTCATTCACCATTTCTGGGTCTGTGAAACGAACTTTAAATTCATCACCTTTTTTCTCAGAAACAATAGACTCAAATCTGCCGACACTCACTTCAATCGTACAGGTCTTATAAGTAGGAACTGGTGCTGATTCAAAATAGTCAGCATAACAATGAATGATCAACGGACCTTCAGCAGGATAAATATAAGTTTTTCGGATCACGCCATTATCTTTGTGAGTTTCTATGTACGCGCTAGGAATTTTTCTTAAAAGCGTTTCGAGTTTTGATTGATCAAAACTCGAAACTGGAATAACAGCACTTATGGCCGATAGGGAAAATAATAAAACAAAAATGTTCATGGAAAAACTGTTACAAAATGATTGAGGATCGTTAAACCAAGCCCAGAAAGAACAGGGATCGTTAAATTATCATCAATATTAAAAGCAGAGATAAGCTCAGATGCTGCACCGATGACGCCACCGATGATTGAGAACACTAAAATATGAAAACCGAGTGTTGATGTATTCATAATGTAGAACAAAGTGATGAGGTAACATGTAAAAAAGCCGGCCACTGCACCTTGAAGTGACTTATTTGGTAAAATCTTGTCCTTACCATACAGAACACCAAAAAATGACGAAAGAGGGTCCGAAAAGACTAAATACATAATTGAAAGTGTGGCGATGTCACGATTAAAGAAAAAAAGTGAAAGTCCTGCACCCAATGCATAAAAAGGTAATCCGCTCCAACCGTCACGCTCGGAGCGACGCATTAACGGGCCTGCAACCCTAAGAACCACGTTATTCATAGCTGGATATCGATTTCTACAAACGTCTATAATAAATCCTGTCACTGCAATCGTAATTCCAACCATGCCCCAATAAAATGAGCTCTCTGTTGATCTTAAAAATAAAAAAAGTGCTAATGATCCCGTGGAGATATGCCATATTTTTCTAAGAATATGGAGGTCAGATCTCTTGTGTAAAACCTTGTCAAAAGATGAATCATAATTAGAACTATGAGTCGCCATTATCTTCCCCTTCAAAGACTTTTATAAATAAAAAAAGTTTAAATGAACTGAACACCAAAGTTCTCTCAATGTAATGGATTCGATTTATCAAGTCTACCCTTCGTGAACTTTTCACTGCAAAAAGACCTTATCTCTAAGAAATCATTAATAAATTAGCCTTTCCAAACCCCCTCTTAGGTTCATATAATTTTTAAACATAGGATTGATAGAAATGGATAAAATAAGAACAGAATCTGATACACCTTTACACAGTTTAAAAAAAATCTGGGCCATTGGTGGTGGTAAAGGCGGCGTAGGCAAAAGCCTCGTGTCCGCGAACGTTTCAATCTGCCTTGCCTTGATGGGCCACAAAGTTGTTGCTGTTGATTTAGATTTAGGCGGAGCCAATCTCCATACTTGTCTTGGACTTCCAATTCCTCAAATGACTCTTTCTGATTACATCTCAAAAAAAGTGACAAATTTTGAAGACCTCTTAGTTCCTACTCCTATTAATAATCTTAAGATCATTAGTGGTGCTCAAGATGAACTTGGTATGGCCAACCTCAAACACATGCACAGAAATGAAATTATTCGAAAACTTCATGAACTGGATGCTGACTACATCATTTTTGATTTAGGTGCTGGTACAGCATTTAATACCATCGACTTTTTTATCACTGCAGATAAAGGTATTTTGGTTGTTCTGCCTGAGCCGACTTCAATTGAAAATACATACCGTTTTATTAAATCCGTTTTTTACCGTCGCTTAAAAATGATTGATGGTATTGCTGAGATTGAACCTCTGATTAATGAATCCATGAATGCAAAGCTGGCCACGGCCAACCAAACTTCGCCTTCTGATTTAATTAAAAAGATTTCTGACATCAATCCAGAAATCGGGCATCGTATCAAAAATGAGATGGCACAGTTCCGTCCTAACCTCATCATTAACCAAGTCCGCTCTCAAGCAGATATTGACATCGGTTATTCGATTCAAAGTATTTGTCGTAAGTACTTTGGCATAGAAATGGCCTTCCCCGGTTATCTTGATTACGATCAATCAGTTTGGCAAAGTGTAAGAAAACGTAAGCCACTTTTAATTGAATACCCTAATTCTCGACTAGTTAATAATTTTGACCGGATCGTGAGTCGTCTCATCGAATCTTAGGAAGGAAAAAATGCATGGATGCTGAAAGAAAAAATTATTACGAAGCTTTGGAAATTGAAACCAATGCTACTCCTAATCAAATTGAGATCGCTTACATACGTGCACGTAACGCTTACTCTGGTGACAGTGTGGCATTATATTCACTCATGACAAAAAATGAATGTGATGCTGTTTTAAGTCTGATTGAAGAAGCCTATTCCGTCTTAGGTTTTCCTGAAAAAAGAAGAGAGTATGACCGCCTTCGTGGTTTTAATCTCAGTGGAATTCCTCAAGGTAACTCAACTGAAGTTCCTACTGCAAGTTATGTAGAAAAACGAAATAAAGACTCAATTCAATATGAAGACTTTGGATCTAATTTAATTGAGGCCAAGGTTTCTAAGATCAGTGCTCATAAAAAATTTGGTCTAGAGTATGCCGAAGATACTGAGATGAATCGTAAGATTGAAGAGTGCACTGAATTCACCGGGCATTTTCTTAAAAAGATTCGTGAATACAAAAATGTCACTATAGAACGTATGGCAGAGATGACAAGAATTTCTAAAACCCACATCCAAGCTCTTGAAAACGAAGATATATCAAAACTTCCAGCTGACGTTTATGTACGTGGTTATGTCTATCAATACGCCAAAGTATTAAAGCTTAATCCTGAAAACGTGGCCGCAAGTTATCTTTTGTATTTTAAGAAGCTTAAAAATCAAAAATAATGACTAATACGCCTCAAGAAGAATCACAAGATTTTGAAATCATCATTGAGGCCCAGGATCGCGAGGAGTTTAAAAGACTTGATCTTTTTTTGGTGCATAAACTTCCACAATTCTCTCGTTCAACGATCAAAAGACTTTTTGAAGATGAACAGATCACCTCTCCTCAAGGTGAATTAGAATTAAAAAGACTCCCTCCTGTGGGTACTGTGATTGAGATTTAAGTTCCACCTCCACTCCCCTCAGACCTTATTCCAGAAAATATTTCTCTCGACATTCTTTTTGAAGATGAACATCTTATTGTCATCAACAAACCGGCCGGTCTAGTCGTACATCCGGCCCCTGGCCACTACACAGGCACTTTAGTGAATGCCATTCTCTATCATTGCCCAGATCTTAAAGGCATTGGAGCAGAAAAAAGACCAGGAATAGTTCACAGGCTTGATATGGGCACTTCAGGTGTTATGGTAGTGGCCAAAAATCAGGCCACTCACGAAGGACTTGTGGCCCTCTTTTCTGCTCACGATATTGAAAGAAGATATGAGGCCCTTGTAGCTGGGCACATTAAAGATCTTTCTGGCACAATTAAATCTAATATTGGCAGGCATCCCACCAATCGTCTTAAAATGGCCGCAAATGTGAAAATTGGAAAAACGGCTGTGACCCACTTTAAAGTCCTAACTAAATTTGTTGCTGCCACACACGTAGAATTAAAACTTGAAACTGGACGAACGCATCAGATTCGAGTGCACATGGCACAACTTCTTCATACGCCCGTGCTTTGTGATCCACTTTATGGATCACTTGTTAACCATTTAAATCGATTGCCTAAATCTTTAGCTGAAAAGTTAAAAGAATATCCATATCAATTGCTGCATGCCAAAGAGTTGGGCTTTATTCATCCCATCACTAAAAAGAAGCTCCATTTTAATGCCCCCCCACCAGACATCTTCTTGGATGCAATCCGTACTTTATCAGAGTGAAATTTAAAGCTACAATATAACTATGTCGATCCCCTATTCTCGCTCCCTACAGCATGGAACATTTCAAACATGGTCGGTAAAACCTGACATGGAGTTTTTTCATGCTAAACAGATTCATGGTGTAGATATCGTTTCTACGGAAACTCTTCCCTGTGATGCCGATGGTTTATTTGTTTCTTGGGACGATTTTAAAAAGCCTTTGGCCATAAAAACTGCAGACTGCATGCCCATTGTTATTGAGGGTCATAAAGGAGTGGTTTTTCTCCATGCTGGATGGAGAGGATTAGCTGATGGTATTTTGAAACGAGCAGAAATAAAAATGATCGAACCCGAAAGAGCATTTATCGGACCTTGCATTCATTC
>CAMCZE010000118.1 GCA_945885655.1 Bacteriovorax stolpii
TTTTCATGAAATCTATTTGGCCAAAAGCGATGTTGTTTGATATACCAAACCAATGATGACGATTAATGAGGCACCTCTTAACCAAAACCTAACAGTGAGTTGTTTTGGACTTTATGAGATGAAAGAAATTTCAGACATAGAATCAAGACTCATGCATATGGGGTTTTTAGAGGGTGCTATTATCCGAGTTACTAAACGTGTTCCCTTTTTTCAAGGGCCTATCCTCGTTGATGTTCGTGGAAGGCTTATTGCTCTTTCTGAATCTGAGGCAAAACTTGTGACCGTTGAGGTCGTAAAATGATCTATAGGGTCGCTCTTGTCGGTATGCCTAATGTAGGTAAGACAGCTTTATTTAATAAACTTACAGGTAGCTTTCAAAAAGTCGCTAATTTTCCAGGTATTACTGTTGAAAAAAAAACAGGATGGATTGCTGAACATGGAGTTCGCATTCTGGAGGTGCTCGACTTGCCAGGAATCTATTCTCTGGATGCGACGACTCTTGATGAAAAAGTTACAAAAGATTTTTTATTACAAAAAGAAAAAGAACCTTCAGCACAGCTATTCGTTTTGGTATTAGATGCTACAAATTTAGATAAATCTCTTTACCTGGCCTTGCAACTCAAAGGCCTTGGTTATCCCTTAATTATCGCTCTCAATCTTATGGATGAGGCCCGCAGACGTCATTTTAGAGTGGACCTGAAGAAACTAAGCGACGCACTTGGTGCTGAAATTATTCCCATGAGTGCGGCCACGGGTGAAGGTGTAGATGAGCTTAAACAAAAACTCAAAGAGCAGACAGAGAGTTTTGTTTCATCAACCATCACAATACCAGAAAATTATCAAAAAACTTTTCGTTCTCCTAAGTATGTTAATTCACTTTTTAATGAGATTGATCGTTTGCTTAAAGATATTACTATTTCATCTTTAAAACCTGATACTTTGAGTGAGAGGATTGATCATTTTGTTCTACACCCATTTTGGGGGCTGATCATTCTGTTTACTTTGTTGCTCTTAATGTTTCAGACTCTTTTTACTTGGGCGGCCCCTCTTCAGGATATGATTGAATTTTGTTTTGCCTCGATTGGCAACTTAGTCTCAAGTTATATTCATCAGCCTATAATAAAAAGTTTTTTTGTCGATGGGATCATCAACGGTGTAGGTGGGGTCTTAGTTTTTTTACCACAGATTCTTTTACTTTTTCTATTCACTCAGTTCTTAGAAGATTTAGGTTATTTAGGTCGAGCAGCTTTTATGATGGATGCTTTTATGAGAAAAATTGGATTACCTGGAAAGGCAGTCATTCCACTTTTATCTTCACACGCCTGTGCTATTCCAGGCATTCTTGCGACGAGGGTGATTGAGAACCAACGCGAACGTTTGATTACCATGATGGTTATTCCTCTCACGACTTGTTCGGCCAGACTTCCAGTATACGCCATTCTAATTGGCGCTATTATTCCCAATGAACCGGTTTGGGGTTTAAGTTTTATTCGACTTCCAGGACTTACTTTATTTGCTCTTTATTTTTTAGGTTTTTTTTCTGCTATGGTAATGGCCTTTGTTTTTAAAAAGTCTCTTGCCCAGTCATCTCCATCAATGCTTCTTATGGAATTACCACCTTATCGTATTCCTAAATTTAAAAATCTCTTTATGGTTTTAATGAATAAAGCAAAGATCTTTTTGAGTAAGGCCGGTGGGATCATTCTTATCGTTAGCATTGTGATTTGGTTTTTGGTGACCTTTCCTCAACAAAATGGGCAAACAGAAATCAATCAATCCTATGCTGCTTCTATTGGACGAGTGTTTGAGCCTATATTTAAACCTTTGGGTTTTGATTGGAGAATAACCACGGCCCTCATTCCTAGTATTGGTGCGCGTGAGGTTGTTGTGAGTGCTCTTTCGATGGTTTTAGCTATTGAGGAGGGAAGTTCAGGTTTTGAGGAGAATATGTCCAACACATTGATGGCGCAGTTTGGTTTAGGCACTCTGGTTGCCTTGCTTGTCTGGTTTGTTTTTGCCCCTCAGTGCATATCCACGTTTGCTGTTATGAAAAGAGAAACCAATTCTCTAAAATGGCCAGTGATCATGGTGCTGTATACCCTCACACTGGCCTATGGTTTTGCATTTTTAGCTAAAACGATTGTTAATCTTTGGTCTTAACGATTTCCCAGTTCTTGAGCTGCCAAGTCGTTGTGACGACGGCGACTTCTTTTCCATTTAAATCGCGAATGATCGTTTTAAGTGTTTGAAGGTGTTTTCCTTCTGCTTCTAAAACTTTATTTACGGCCTCTTTATCGATCTGATGGGGCGAACATGAACCTTCAAGCTCAGTACGACCTTGATAAGTGTAAGTCACGTGAAGCTCAGATAAAATCAATCGATATCGGCTAATCCCGAATGAAGAAAGAAGGGCCATGCCCGCACAGAATTCACCCACTGTGGCCATGGCACAGGCGTGCACACCACCCAAGTGATTATGATTTAACTTTCTATTGGGCAGTCTGATCAATACTGCATCGGAGTTAAGGGTCTTAATTTTAAATCCGTGAGGAGCATTAAAAGGGATGCCTACCGTAAGAACTTTATTTAAGGCCATAAGGTTCATTACACTTGGATTTGCAATCAAATGGTCAATGAGTTTATATCCTGCTTTCATTTTTATCCTAATGTCTTATAAAGATTTTGTTTTGCAACGTTAAGTTCTGTTATTAACCGTTCCACAATCTCAGGAATGGTTTCAATTTTTTTTGTAAATTCAATTGATGTACCGGCACACCAAACAGATTGGTAAGTAGCACCAAAAGCTGCTTTTTCAATCATCTTCATGCCTTTATAGTAGGTCAGCATTTTTGCGTATTTTTTTATCTGTTTATTCTGATTGAGAATTCTCTCAATTGGATTTTGATCTGTACCAATCTTTTGAACATAAGGAGTGTTAATGACCGTACAGCGGCTGCCAGAAAGTTTTGTGGTAACCACAATGTCTTCTGCTCCATAATCAACACAGGCCTTTTTATACTCAGCAGTGATGCCCGACTCTTTAGTTGCAATAAAAGGTGAGCCGATGGAAAGTCCGTCTGCTCCTAGGGCCAACATTGAAAGAATGCCAGAACCTGTTCCTACGCCACCAGCAGAAATAACAGGAATTTTGCATTTTGATTTTAAAGTAGGGACAAGCACTGAGGCAGGAAGATTTCCTAAGTGTCCACCAGCTCCGGAGTTTACAGCGATGACACCATCAGCACCTAAATCTTCTACTTTCCGTGCGTAGTTTTCTTCAATCACATCACAAAAAACTTTAACGCCATATTTCTGAGATGCTTTAATCACTGATTCAGGAGAACCCAATGAAGTGATAAAAAATTTCACACCATGCTCAAGGCATTTTTGCAGTTGTTTTTCAGCGTGAATATTTGACTTATTTACAATGAGATTAATTCCGAAAGGTTTATTAGTGCGGGATTTAATTTCTCTTAGTCCTTTGTCCAGATCTTCGATGGTCCGAAAGTTAAGGGCGGGAATACACCCTGCAATTCCTGCTTCTGCAGCAGCAACAATCATATCAACGTTTGTAACAAGAAACATTGGGGCCATAATGATAGGGTGTTCAATTCCTAAGAGTTCTGTAAGTGCGGTTTTCATAGTATTTATCCTTGCTAGAAAGAGTGTAAGGCAAAGTTATTTTTCAAAGAGTTTTTTGTATGAGCTAATCATATCAGTCATTTTTATACTCAAGGACGGAAAAATGAAAAAAATGTTAGGATTGTTGTTGCTCTCCCTTTCAGCTGTGGCTCTGGCCGCTCCGGATACTCAGTGGCTCACAGTGGACAATGACGTTCTTGCCAAAATTCGTCCAAAACTTAACAAATCTGTTCAAACTCTCTATTCAGCTCAAGGTGCATCTGTCGTTGAGATGTCACCAGCTGAGATTGAGCAGCTTGGAGCAGTTATTCATAATGAACTTCACCGTTGTGGTGGATTCATTGCTCATGATTCGTATGAAGAAGCGCAAACAGCACTTACTTCTCAAGGTGAAATGTATTTTGCAAAACAAGCGATTTTTGCTGATTACACCATAAATCAAGCTGAAGTTGTTCGTCCGATTGTTGCTCAAGTTGCAGAAACTTCAATTCGTAACATGATTATCAAACTTTCAGATTTTAAAACGAGGTATTACAAGTCTGAAACAGGTGTTCAATCCTCAGAGTTTATCCGTGATTCATGGGCAGCTTTATCAAAACACCGAAGTGATGTGAAAGTAGAACTTATTAAACATAAGAGCTGGGCACAACCATCAATCGTGATGACAATTGAAGGGTCAAATCTTTCTGAAGAGATCATTATCTTGGGTGGGCATGCTGATTCAATCGCAGGAATGTTTGGCGGAATGGCACGCGCTCCAGGTGCAGATGATAATGCTTCAGGCATTGCAACGATCACTGAAGTTATTCGTGTGCTCATGGAAAATAATTTTAAACCAAGACGCACCATTCAGTTCATGGGTTATGCTGCCGAGGAAGTAGGTCTTTTAGGCTCAAAAGACATTGCTGCAAGTTATAAAGAAAAATCACAAAAAGTTATTGGTGTTATGCAGCTCGACATGACTCTCAATAAAGGAACTGCAGATAAAGATATTGTGATGATGTCAGATTTCACAAATGCTGCTCAAAATGAATTTTTAGGAAAACTCATTGATGAATATGTAAAAGTGTCTTGGGGTTACTCACGATGCGGTTATGGTTGTTCTGACCATGCTTCTTGGACAGCGAATGGTTATCCTGCATCAATGCCATTTGAATCAACCATGGAAGACATCAATCACAAAATTCACACACCGAACGATACATTGCAAAATGCTGGTGGAGATGCTAAACATGCAGCTAAATTTGCTAAACTTGCAACGGCATTTGTCGTCGAATTAGCGAACTAACAGGAAGTTAAAATAAGTTGAGTAGTGAAATATCGTCCCTTTATACGGACATCCGTTTTAATCTAGAAAATTCTCGTAAAGCTTTAATAGCAAATAGCATACTTGGAGACGATGGGTCTTCAGGTATGCGTCCCTTAGAGGATGCAATGGCTATTTTAGATGTACTGGAAGTTATTGCCATAGAAACCCGCGCCCTTCTGGATACACACCCTTCATTAGAGTCATTATTTGAAAAACATTTCGGGAAAACGAGAGAAGTTTTTGAACGCGAAGCGATTCTTGAAACTTGTCTCATTGAAGATTTTATTTTTCCTGTCACTGGAAATTATTCAATGCTGGTTGATGGAGAGTTCAATAAGGATGTCACAGAATCTTATAAAGAAATATATAAGGCCTGGTGTGAAGAAAAAAGTGCCAAGCATGTTGAGACTCAAGCTCATATTAAAGAGAAGTTTGATCTTAAGTTAAACGATAAGGACTTAAGTTGTCAGTGTGTGCAATGTTTAGGTGATTATAGGACTCAGGTCCGTGAATCCGTCTTTACGATGCAAACGAGTCTAATCGATAAAGCCGAAGAGAGACTCCACGATTGGATTCTCACAAAACGAATCAGTGATGTTTCAGGTGCTGTATTCAATCTTAAAAAAGATCTGGATAAGAATTTTCATAATATGCGGAATAAGCTTAAGCGATCTTCGGTCAATAAACTGGAGAATGAAGTTAAGTACCACTTTCGTTCAAAATTTGGGGCCAACTCTGAATTAGGTAAAGTGTATAAAGAAAAACTAAAAGTTTTTTTTAATACCCAGCTAGTTGATCAAGGGCTTAAACCTGATTTCGTTTCTCCTGAAGAGTATGAACGGTTTTATCTTCAACTTGAGACTAATATTTGGAAAGGTGAAATTTTCATTGGGAAAGAATTCGAAAGATTCACCCAAACAATTCTGGCTTTTAAACGCAAAGATATTTCCGCCACTATTTTAAGAGAATACCTTGGTCAGTTCTGGGTACATACCGAGGCCCGTAGGATTAACCGTAAGGTTATTTATCACATGGGTCCTACTAACTCGGGTAAGACTTATCACGCTATTGAAGCTTTATGTAAGGCAAAAAATGGCTGTTACCTAGCACCTCTAAGACTTCTGGCCTCAGAATTATTTGATACGATGAATGCTAAAGGTGTGAAGACCACACTCTTAACGGGTGAAGAAGTTGTTGAAGTTCCAGATGCCACTCACTTTTCATCAACCATTGAGATGGCAAAACTTCAGTCCCGCTTTGAGTGTTGTGTTATTGATGAAGTTCAGATGCTCACAGATCCTCAAAGAGGATGGGCATGGACTCGAGCATTGATTAATATTCAAGCCGATGAGATACATATTTGTGGTGATCATTCGGTTTTAGAACTCGTGAAAAAAGTTTTGGCTTTATGTGGTGATACGTTAGAGATCCGAGAATACACACGTATGACTGAACTTAATGTCATGCCAAATCAGATCACTTTAGCGCAACTTGAAAAAAATGATGCCCTTATTGTTTTCTCAAGAAGAAATGCCTTGAAATTTAAAGCTGATTTAGAAGAATTAGATTTCAAAGTCTCAATTGTTTATGGACGTCTTTCTCCTGAAGTTCGACGAGAACAGGCCCGTAAGTTTGATGAGGGTGAAACCGATATTATGGTAAGTACAGATGCGATTGCTATGGGGATGAATCTTCCTGTAAAACGAATCGTTTTTTCTGCGCTTTCAAAATTTGTTGATGACAAAGAAAATCCACTAACTTTCAGTGAGATCAAACAGATTTCCGGACGAGCAGGACGTTTCAATCGTTTTCCTGTTGGAGCTGTAACAACTTTAAGCAAAGTTGAGAATGGTCTAAGCATTCTTAAAAACGCATTGTCCCACCATCTTGGTCAAAGTGACAAGGCCATGGTTGGTCCTGATTTGGATATTTATAAGAGTGTGAACCATGCTCTTGAGGCCAATACATTACCAAGTTTATCACTCTCAGAATTTCTTCGTTTATTTAATACAATGACCTTCCAGAAGCCTTTTTATTGCGTAGACATGAAAGAGATGATCGAATTAGCTGAAATGGTAGAGGCCGCAGATGAAGATCGTATCCTGTCCTATTCAGAAATTTTTGGTTTTTCATGTGCTCCGGTTAACTTAGGTCTGGTTGAGCATGTTCAGTACTATCTTTGGATTCTGAATCACTATGTTAAAAATCAAAATATCTATAATGAAGAGATTGATGAGTCTTCAGACAATATCGACTATCTTGAAACTTCCATTAAATGTGTTGAGCTTTTTCAGTGGCTTTCGCGACACTTTGACCGCAAAAATTTTGAATTCGATGACAAACAACTCTTAGATAATAAGATGAAGGCCATAGAACGCTTAAATGCTCTCCTCTCTGATAAGATTGCCAAAAGTTGTTCAAGTTGCGGTTGTAAGATGCCAGCAAACGCTCGTTTTAATATTTGTGATGAGTGTTTCTCAAAACGTCGTTTTGCTCGAGGACCGAGTCGCAATGATGACCGATTTAAACGTAAAGAAGGCGAGAGCCGTAGTGAATCCCGTGAAAAGCGTGGATCAAGTGGAGCTCGCGATAATAGGGATGCTAACCGATCGGGCAGATCTGGCTCTCCTCATAAAAGTGGTCCAAGTGGAACGACTGGTGGGAATGCAGGAAAAACCAAACCATCCGGTTATAAACCTGCAGGAAAGAGTGTTGGTGGCAAAAAAAATCCGGCCGACGCTTTTAAAAAACACAGATAATTTATGATCTCCTACACTCAGTATGCCAAACAAATCCTCCTCGGAGGTACACTGGAAGATAAACTACTTGATGTTCCTGTCGTTTGGACGTCTTGGGAGAGTTTTGAAATCCCTAAAGCTCCAGGGCGAGTGGGCATCATGGCCTTTTCAGAGCGCCAACAAAAATTTCCTAAAAACTTATTTGGTATTCAGCAACGGGCCCAAGCCTTGCATAGTTTTGCGAATCATGAGCTTTTGGCCATCGAGATGATGGCCACAGCACTTCTTATTTATCCTCATCAAGACGAGGAATCCGTTCGTTTCAAAAAAGGCATTCTCTCGGCACTAAAAGATGAACAAAAACATCTTTCCATGTACATTAAACGCATTAATGAACTGGGTTATTCTTTTGGTGATTTTCCTTTGAACGATTTTTTTTGGCGTCAGATGGAAAAATTAAAAACACCCTCCCAATATATGGCCATGATGGCCCTGACTTTTGAAGCAGCGAATTTAGATTTTGCTCAATATTATAAAAATATTTTTAAAGATGTTGGTGACCATGAGACTGAAAAAATCATGGAAATCGTTTTAGAGGATGAGATCACTCATGTGGCCTTTGGTGTTCACTGGATGAAACGCTGGAAAGGTGATGAGAGCCTGTGGAAATATTATAGAGATTCCTTACCTTTTCCTTTAACACCAGCACGCAGTAAAGGAATTGGTTTTGATGCCACTCTTCATGCCAAGGCCATGAATGATGATAATTTTATTTGTGAATTAAAACTCTATGATGATGATTTTAAAATAACAAAGAGATCTAAAACATGACGGCGTTAAAAGTTAATGGAGATTATGAATCCGTTCTCTTTTATGGAAAATCAGGGTCATCACTTATCAATGAAACTTTAGAGTTTTTAGTTTTTTTCCTCGATGATCGACCTCTTTATACAAACAAAAAGTATGACCAGTCTTATCTAAAAAGGGTTGAGGTATTCACAGGTAAAAAGCCGCGAACCATATCAACGGGAAAGTTTATCAACTGGTGGGGACCACTTTTAGATTTAAAAAAAGAAAAAAAATTAAATTCTAAAATCACGAGTGCAGAACTTATTCTTAAGGAGGGTTGGTGCTCAGATACTCATATAATAATGGCTGATTTTTCTGTATTGGATCGCACTAAAACGTATTTATTAAAGAACCCTTATGGAATGTCTGGACAGAAGTTTCAGCTCCTGAGACCCCATGATCCACTTCCAGAATCGGGTGAGTTTATTGCGGAGCCATTTTTAAATCGTAAATTTGATTTTTCTCATTATGTATTTCCCGATGGAAGTATAAAGATTTATCAGAATATTGTTGATGAGAAGTTCCAGTA
>CAMCZE010000119.1 GCA_945885655.1 Bacteriovorax stolpii
CTCCTTCGTTTCCTGTTTTAAAGTATGATAGCAGTGATCTTCCTTGGATTGTGTATCATGATTATACTGGATTTCGTTGGTACCTTTTAACAAATTCAGAAAGTGATGGCAGTGGAGTGTGGACAAGTTATTCGGTTCCATTCTCTCCATCGTCAGTAGGAACTCATCCTGCAACTCCGATGGCAGCATTAGCGATACGTAAGAGTTTAGGGGTAGATTATCCCGTTGTTGTAGCAATCAATCAAACCTCAGGCGAAGTACGTTCAGCAATGTTTACAACGGCGAGTAGCTCGTGGACGCTAGGTGTAGTGGAGGCGTTGGGGGCCAATAGGGCCTCAAATATAGATGCAGCAGCCGATGATAATGGTAGCGTCGTGGTGGCGTACCTCGATCGACAAACGACCTTTGTGGATTATGCACACAGCCCAGATGGTGGAGTCAACTGGACGTTATTTAATGGAGTTTCAAGTACGGCAAGTGCTGGGCAAGGTTTGGATATTGAGATTAACAGTTACAGTGGGCAACCTTTGATAAGTTTTCATAATAGAACAGCGGCAACGACAGGTACGCTTATGCTTGCGACTTGTGCCAGCTCGGTATCAGGTTGTGCTACCGCCGGTTGGACGACAAGTGTTGTTGATGTTGCAACAGGAACTGGTACGACACCTTTTACGACAGCAGTGACAGGTAATGAGAACGTGCTGAGTTCAGTTATTGCGATGAGAAGCACGGGCGAGTTTGATTTACTTTATGGACATGGGCCAAATGCGACAGGGCATTTAAAGAGGATTGAGTTTGATGAGCTTGGAGTGATTGGAGCAACAACAAATTATGTGTTAGCTCCCGGAACAACGGTTGTTTCTACAGCATTTAATTTTGGATTACCTGGAGTGAATATGTCAGGAACAGTGAGTTCAGATAATCAGTTAGTAGCACTTTACATGGGTGCGGGTAATGTTATGGCCCATAAGACATGTGATCTTGAGTTATTTGACTAGCAGGTGGTTTATTCTGTTATTGATGTAATAATAAAAATAAAAGACTTTCATTTTTTAAGAACATTCTAAAGAATTCTTCGTGTTTATAATACCAAAATTCAAAATCAGTGATCTACGGTTTAAAGCTCTCTAAGAAATATTATCAAGATCTTTTTTAGTATTAGACAATTTTTTAAAATACAGTAAGGTTTGTTATAACAATTTTTATAAAGGTGTTGCATGATTAGGTTCTTAAGCTTTTTTTTACTATCATTTTCATTAATGCATCAAGAGGCATTTGCTCTTTGCTCAACAATGTCAGTTACTGGAACTGCTGGTACTGATGCCACGATCCCTCCAACTTCATTTATTACGGCCATTGTGGCCAATAACAGTAACACATTGACTGTATTCTCAAGGCCAGTGGCCGGTGGAACTTCATTTGGATCAACCATTGGTCTTGGAAATGCTTCAGGACTCATTGCAACTGGTTCATTTGGAAATGCTAACAGTACTGCTCATATTACTTCAATTTCCGGTAGTGGTAACGTTATCGTGATAAATGGAGTTCCGTCGATCACGATAACTGGTGGAACGAACCCTATTTTTATTGGTTCCGCTTCATCTACTGGTAGTGTTCTAACTTCTGGACTCACCAAGATGTCTGGCCTTGCTAATGGTGACGGATTTAGTTATAGACTGTTTGATGGAGCATCTAATAATTATTCTGGATTCTTGCAGAATGCGACTAATCACTGTGCTCAGACATTCAGTGCGAGTGGAGCTTTAGAAGCAATGTCGGTAATTGCAGCACCAGAGGCAACTCAAGCCATTTTTAAACTTGATAACACGATTATTGACACAGATTCATCAGTTCCATTTAGTACCTCTTTTGGTACGAAGGAGTTAGCGCCAGGTGTACATTTTGCTGAGGTGATAGTTTCTTATGCTGGTGCGGGTCAAATAGCTCAGTCTAAAACGATTATGGTTGATAATTCTCTTATATCAACTTCTTCGGGCACACATACTTGTACCTGTGTGGATCAAAGTGCAATGTGCTGGGGACTTAATATTATTGGCCAGTTGGGTTATTCGGCACCAATTGGTTACTCTGCATTTCCTGGATTTGTCACAAATATGCTCGCAAAGTCTTTGCAACCTACAGTCGGTGGTAATCATTCCTGTGCGAGATTTCTTTCAGATGCTTATTGTTGGGGGAATGATTCGTCTGGGCAGCTTGGAAACGGTGCTGGTGTTAATAGCTCACAGACTCCAACACTCGTGACAGGTCTAAGTGCTAATCCCCTTAATCTTGCTGCCGGTAGTAATCACACATGCGCTTTATTAAAAAATGGCCAGGTCCAGTGTTGGGGTATTAATTCGTCCGGTCAGCTTGGAAATAATACAACTATTAATTCACAAATTCCTGTTACTGTTGTTACTACAATCAATGGGATTACTTCTCCGCTCACGGATGTTGTGGGGTTAACTTCAAAGGCTGACCATACGTGCGCTATCAAGAGATCTGGTACAAACAGCTTTGTAGGTGTGTGTTGGGGGCTTAATAGTAATGGACAGTTAGGAAACTCTACTACAGTAAATTCTTCCAAGGCCGTTCTTATTAGTAATCAAGGTACTTTCGTAACTAAAATTTCAGCGGGTGTTTCGCATACATGTGCTCTTATGGTTGTTTCTGGAGCGACCAAAGTTAGATGTTGGGGATCTCGAGCAAATGGTGCGATTGGTAGTGGGTCGACGGTTGGGAATGCACTCACTCCAGTCACCGTTGTGACTACAGGAGGAAAACCAAAAGATGTTGCAGCAGGTGGTAACCATTCATGTGCTAGATTGGGGACAAATCAATTGCAGTGTTGGGGAAAAAATAATAATGGCCAGTTGGGAATTGGCAATACTGTTGATCAATTAATTCCAGCCAATGTAATTTTGGCACCAAGTACTTTTGCAGGTCAGGCATTGAATGCTGGAAATGGTTATACATGCACGATGCTTAATACTTCATCAGACTATTTTTGCTGGGGAGTAAATGATTTCGGTCAACTTGGAAATGGGACTTTTGTTAATTCTTCTCTTCCTACCGCTGTATTTGGACTATAGAAATTGTTTTTAATTTGGTAGGCTTTTTTTTAGAGGCCTACCAAATCCTTTTATGAGTCATATTTTTAGATCTTGCGTACCCATTAAGTTTGTTACCCTTCTAATTTGGATCAATGATTGATAATTCAGATAATAAGAATAAGACTTGTTTCTTGAAAAAGTTTTTGGATATGGTTATATACAAGACACTATTTTAGATTTTTCTTTCAAATTGGAAATTTTAGAATACGTAGTATAAGTCTTAGTTCATTTAGTTGGATTCGATATGGTAACTGAGCCAGAAACGCCCTGAGAATTTAGGGAAGGTTTCTGGTGGAGAAAGGCCTCGCATCCTTTTAAAACACTCCACCAGTTTTTTTATTTTATCAAATCTTAAAATACGAGCAAGCTTAAAACATCATGTTTAATCATCTCCTGCATTTCTTTTGGATTTATCGATCATGGAGACAATCATTAAGAATAACCTCAATTGGCCACTCCTTCTTGAACACTCAACCCTTCGAAATACTATGATTTAAAGACTAGATCTTAATGATGTTTCAAAAGAATATAAAATTAAAAAGACCAGTGAGCTAAACTGGGCTTAGTATAATTCACTCATTGCTGAGATTATCAGTTGAATAAAGAATGAGGTGACGCAAGTGTTAGCGGCCAATTAATTTATGAATCTCAATGCGATTTCCCTTCTTCTTAAAGATGTGGAGCATACCATCGACGGACTACATCCTCTCCCAGGTGATCAAAAGTGAAACTTAAAAATCTTTCTAGATTCCTTTCAAAATTTTTCGGATTATATCTTTCTTGTTGAGAATCAATCTCATGAGTGTCTTCAGATCGTGAGTAGATATACTCGCCTTTAAGCTTTGCTACGATGTCAGGTAAGTGGTGTAAATATTCACCAAAATACTTCAGACAAAAATCCATGTAATCTTTGGTATAGAGAAGAAAAACGTGCCACATTTGATCTATGGGCTTCATTTCCTCATCCATAATGTAGAGGAAGTCGAGATGCTCATTATTGGGTTGATCTTCTTGCATAAAACGAAGTTTTTTACTTGCCCAAAAAAAGCGCATTAAGTCCTCAAAAATAATTTCAGCTTTATCTTGAAGCTCTGGATGCTCTTTTTTAAATCTTTTAATGGTGCCTTCATGCCTAAAATTAAATACTTCTTGATTCATTTAAAACTCCAGAATTGAGACGGGCACACTCGGCCCGTCAAGTTAGCAGTGACTAAAAAACGGCACAGCACTTTGGCGTACAAGCATTGTGAATATTTGCCTTCATGATTTTTGAAATTAAATCTTGTTTCATAATATCTCCTTTTGTTAGATCGTCCGTGGTTTAGATAATTTATAGAGTACTTCGATGTATTAATAAATTAGATGACATAAATACTTGTTATAGGTATATGCAAATGTATGAAAATTACATTTAAAGACCTTGAGAACTTTGTAACTTGTGCAGAATCAAGAACCCTTTCAGAGGCTTCCGAAAAGCTCCAAATGGCCCAGCCATCACTCTCTCTGGGCATTAAGAAGCTTGAAACCGAAATGGGTTACCCCTTATTTTTTAGAAGTAAAGAGGGATTAAAAATAACACCACAGGGTAAAATGCTTCTGCCAGACGCCATGAGTGCACTTTCGCATCTAAAAAAAATTAAGGGCCAAGATAGCAAAATAAAATATCGTTTAGGCTGCCATCCTTCGGTGGGAATGTTTGTGCTTGGTGATTTTTTGAAAATTATGCATAAGGAGAATCCAGAGATTGATTTCGAAATAAAAACTGCTAGCTCCTATGAAGTGAATAAGATGGTAGCTAAGGGCGATATTGATGTTGGAATTGTGATGAACCCATTTCCTCTTCAAGGCCTTATCATTAGATACATTGGGGAAGATGAAGTTGCAGTGTGGGAATCAAAGAAACGTTATCAAGAAAAATTAATCTTTCATCCGAATATGTTACAAGCAACTTCAATTATTTCACGATGGAAAAAAGTACCTTCAAGTTCTATTGATGTACCTGATTTAGAGTTAATTGCAAACCTCACTGAATCAGGCGCGGGATTTGGAATTTTACCAAAACAAGTGGTGAAGGCCTTAAAAATGAATCTTGAAATTGTTGCTGGTGCACCTACTTTCAAAGATAAGCTGGCCCTTGTTTGTTACCCTGAAATTCTTCAGTATCGAGATGGGCAACTGATATTCGAGTCTCTGAAAAAATCGTTTAAAATTTAAAAATTGATCGTTCACATATGCCTATGTTCAGAAAATAAAAAAATCTCAGAGGTTTTAACAGGGCTTCAGTATAATTCACTCGTGCCGGAGATCGTTACTCGATTAAAAAATGGCGTGGTGGTCTAAACTGGGAACAATCGCTAGCACCAAACCTCTTTTGCTACAACATTTTCACTTATAACTAACTAATTTCATAAATCAGTTTTACTATGACTTACGCTGGATAATGATTTAAAGATTGATTTGCATTGTGATAGTTGAGCCAGAAACACCCTAAGAATTTAGGCAAGGTTTCTGGTGGAGCAAAGAGTCGTCGCTGGCTTTATTACAACCCCACCAGTTTTTATATTCTAACAAATCTGATAAAATGTACAAGCTGTTTACATAATGAGAAGAGATGGCTCCTGAGTCATTTCTAAATCTTTTTTTTTTGAGGTCTTTTGGTCACTTACAATTGAAATATTTAATAAAATGATGGTGGGTGCATACAAATAAACTGTCCCAACTTCTTTCTATACTCTGCCAACCGTTCTCGTAGAAAATTAGGGGTGATAGATTCATCTATTTGATTGAAACCAATTTGCTGTTAGCGGCCAACTAAAAAAGGACATTCCCGCCAATTAAATACGGACTATTTCCACAGGAAATTGTTTATGATTAATTGTAAACACGCCTCTGAATCTGACAAAAAATTACTTACTGCAATCCCAGGCGCTCTTCCAAAAGCCTGGCACAGTTCTTTTGGGTGAAGGCTGAAGTTCTTTGGCGCATTGTTGATCAAGACAACTTCTCCCGGCATTTAATTCCTTGACCCACTCCTGGCTGGTCAAAACTGGTAGTGGTAAATGGCATGGTAAGACCATTTAGCAAATATTGCGAAAAAGCTAATCTAAGGTGGTGATTATCTGGCAGTCAAAAATTTGAGACTTTCCAAAGCTATTTCTTCATCATCTACAGCTTTGGCACCGCTAATTCCAATAGCACCAACATGTTTGCCATTTAGTAAGATTGGAACTCCTCCTTCAATTGCAATGATATTTTTTCCTGATATCAATCCAGGCTTAGTCTTTACCGCTTCTATGAATGCACTGGTAGGTCGCTGAAATGCATTTGAAGATGTAGCTTTTTGAATAGAGCTATCAATACTTCCGGAGTAGCTCCCGTCACCTCGTTCAAATAGCACCAAATTTCCTTCTTTATTAACTATTGCAATCGAGATTTTCCATGATTTCTTGCCAGCATAGTCCATGGCTTTCTCTGCAATTTTTTTTGCAGTATTTAACGGTAGATCTTGTCCAAGAACTAGCGAAGACGACATTGAGAAAATCATGAGCATGAAAAATTTCATATTAGGCCCTTTGCAGGTTTTTATTTTAATACTTTTAGCATAAATCATTTATCTAAACTATGTCTTACATTTTTCTGTAGGTCGTCAGATTCATGTAAGTCGTCATGAGTAAATCCAGCTGTGAAACATCTATAGTCTTTGTACGGTTCCAAAACGAAATGCAACAAGAGCAGTTTTTGAAGGAAAGATAAAAAGAATAAAAGTTAAGGGACTTAAGAACAATCCATTTGGGATATATACTATTTGCGCTACTTATTTAAGGACTTCTCAGAATAAAATGATTTAGCCTTTTGTTGCTGGGTTGTTGAAGTACATTAAAAGTCTTTCTTGATTTATTCCCGTTTCCGAAGCCTGGATTTTTTATAATCTTCAATAGCTTTCAGTGAACTATACCAATTGCGCCCTTCTTTTTGGGCTTTTAGCGTCCCCTTGCGCGCAAGTAGGTTTAAATGTTTAGATGAAAATTCAGTCTTGTCTGCAAGTTGAGATAATAGAAGAAGTTCAGACAGGAACGAACTCTTAACAATTGCTTTTAAATAGATATTCAGCGTTCTTTCGACGGCTTGAGCGACTATTCGAACTATTGCAAGCATATCCCCGGCGTCGGCATCATCAAGAGCATTATAATATTTCGTTCGATCATTCTTTTGAATGATGGCAATTGGATAACCACTTCTCATTAGAAGTAAATTCATGAGGAGTCGCCCAGTTCTTCCGTTTCCATCTTCGAAAGGGTGAATTGCTACAAAGCGATGATGAGCAAGGGCAGCGAATTCCGCGGGATGATAATTGCTTTTATTTTCAGTCATCCACTCAAGGAATTTTGTCATTTGCTCTTGTACCTGATAACCCGGCGGTGGGCGGTGCTTTGAACCTAAAATTTGCACATCAGTATTTCGATAAGTTCCGGCTATTTTCGATTCAGTGTCTTTTACTACGAGTTGATGAAGTTGACGGATCAGGTGATGAGAAAGCGTTAGGCGCTTTTTTGAGTCTACAACCTCGAAAAGAAAGTTCATGGCCTCTTCATGGTTTTTCGCTTCGAGATGTTCTTGGAGGTTTTTCCCTTTGATGGTGAGACCTTCACGTAGAACTAGAAGTGTTTCCTTTAAGGTAAGTCGGTTTCCCTCGATGGCATTTGAATGATAGGTCATCTCGACAGTGAACTGTTCACGAAGTTTTTTCAAAATCGACGGCTTCAACGGACGGTGGTGATTGAGTTCAGCGAGTGAACTGGTAAGGCGTTTTAAAATTCGAGCATCCAATGTGGCGGTCATAGCTTATTATGGCATATATAGGAATAACAGTATATGCCATAATAGTGTTTTTGAGACCTAATGGTTAAGAAGTGAACTCCGTTTTATCAGAATCACAGAGATCAAAACTTATTGATTTAATTAAATAAATTTCGTGTGCCCGACGGCGTGAGTTCGTTTTGTTTAAGAATGGGGTCCCATTTGACAGTGAAGACAAACATGAGAAAATCCTAGTATCCGCTACGCCCTTTTTGAGCAGTATAGACCTAAAATCATTAAGGTTTTATCTAAAGATTAACAATTTTTGATTCACCGTTCTTGGTCTGTCTGACCCATGAGACTACGCCACCATTTAATTCGAAGTTGATGGCATCAGAAACGATATTACCAGAAGTATATTTCATGAGTACGGCCGAACCATTTTTAGTTTCAAGCCCCTTTATCTCTGTTGGACATAACTTTGAAACCATCACTAGAGATTTAGCGTAAGTAGATATAAAAGCCTTCTCTATTTGCTTATCGATATAAGGGTAAGTGACGTAGCCATCTTTATCTGCATCAGGATGGTTAGGAAGATATTTTTGGATGAAAATTTCGGCCTCGATAATCTTGCAAGTTTTTTGGCAAATAACTTTTTTGTACTTGTAGGCTCCGCCCTCCGGCGTTCTTGTTGTCTCTGTATTTTGATAATTCGAAGCATGAGCATCCATCTTTATTTGAAACTCAGCAATGCTTTCACATTCAACATCTTTGGCGTGAGAGTTTAGTGTAAACATCATTAGTATCATTGCTGCAAACTTCAAAATTACCGCCTTGTTAAAACAATTATAAGTCACTTCTCATTCAAAACAAGATAGGCATTGTTATAAGAATTTCTTCAATTAAGAAATTTTAGAACTGAGAGGTGTATTACTGGTTTATTTAGGTCAATTCTGTATGGTATTTGGCCAGAAACTCCACCAGTTTTTATTTTCTAGCAGAGACTGAAATTCGATCAATCTAAAATTAAAAAGCCCAGTGGGTTAAGCTGGGCTTTAATATAATTCACTCCTTGCGGAGATCGAAACTGAATTTAAAAGTGGGGTGGCAGCCAATCCTGTATACAATCGTTTACAA
>CAMCZE010000120.1 GCA_945885655.1 Bacteriovorax stolpii
GGAGTATTTGACAGGGTCAGATGATAGAGCGTCGGAAAGATATCTTCATGCGATCCAAACCGGTCAGTATCAACAAATTTGGGTTTTAGATTTTCTGGTAATGAAATATAAAATGGTACGGCATAACGCCTAAATTCCTGATCGTGTCCCACTCCTTTTGCGATCCAATAACTATGGTCACCTGTTAGAGCAACAACAGTATTATCTCTAAGTGGTGACTTCTTGACCCTTGTAAGAAACTCGCCGATTTTTTGATTGGCGTACTGAAAACCATAAAATCGTTTACTCGCTAGATCCTCATCCACTGTGATTCCTTGAAGAGTTTCAGGAGTAAGAGTCACCTGAAGCGGTCTATAGCTCGTAGGATACTCAAAAGGGGGATGGTTACTGGTTGTAAGCACCATAAAGAATTGAGGACGAGATGCTTGATTTAACTTTTTCTCGATAAAACTATATAGGTACTCATCAAAAATCCCCCACTCGTTTCCAATGTCCCGTGAGATCTTGTTTTTTAGTTCGGGCATGGACTCAAGAATTTCTTCGGCCCCCCAGAGTTTATGATATTTTTGTACGGATAAAAACTTACCTAAATCCCGCCAACCAAGTTTTCCTCCGTAAATAAAATGGGTATCGTATCCTGCGTTTAAATATGGCAAATGAGCGGCCGAGGAAAAGGCCGTACTCATGAATTCTGATTCCGATAAGTATCTTGCCCCAGGACGTAAAACCTGCGAGGTTGCAACAGCTACAATACTTCCAATGGTTCCATTTTCGGCCGAGAGAAAATTATTAAACAAAAGACCTGAATCAAAATGAGGTTTAAGTTCTCCTAAAAGATTAAAGTCTTCTCCATCACGATTATTCCAAAAACTTCCAAAACTTTCCATGACGATCATCACGACGTGGGCAGGTTTTTTCTCTGCCTGAGCATTAAACGGAGTGACGGCCCTTAGACTTTTTAGAAGAGTCTCTTGAGGGGGTTTGGAAAAGGCATTGCTATAAACTTCCTGCCAATCTTTTTGTCCATATCTTTTGAGATAATTAAACTGAGAATTTCCAAAAGTTTTTCTAATTCGAATCGCCCGATTTAAGGCAATGGCCCCGTTCAGAGAGAGCTTATTAATAAATGAGTTAGAGCTTATATAAGCATCCTCAATCGATAAGGGCAATCGATGAAAACTTCCTCTTCCACACCACGTCAGGACAAAACAACCTAATATAAATGTAAGAGGCACTCTGAAATCAAATTGACGAACCTTAAGATCAAAATCATAAAGAGAAAAAAGTAATTTAACGAGCTGAAAAAAAACATAATGAAGAAGAACAACCAAACTTAGCCAAAGAGGAAGATTATAATTTTTCCAAATGGAAAGAAGCACAGCTCTTGTATCATCTTCAATAAAACCAAAAACGAGCACGTTTAAATGATCTTGAAAGTAAGAATAAAATCCATAATCAAAAATATAAATCCACATTAATAAAAAATAGCCCGACCATACAAAGCCCACAATTCCAGTTCGTAACCACTTGACCACTCGAGGCCTGGGGATGAGGTAGCCTATATTAATCAATAAGAATGGAATAAGATTAATGTAGGCCAGAGGTATAAGATCAAATCTCACTCCCAAAAAAAAAGCTGAAAAGAGTAAACTGTGGTCTGTAGTAAGAGTTTCCAAATCCCCGAAAAAGAATGCAAAGGCCATTCTAGCGACAGTCTGGAAAGTAATAAAAAACAAAAGAAGGAAAATAAGATTTTTAGTCCAGCGCCAGTAATAATGTCTGAAAGTTAAGTTCATTGATGACCTCGGTGCCATCCATCATAGCAATGGGGCACTATACTAGCAACTAGTCATCGGATTGATCACCGAAAGTTAAGTTCCTTTCAAAATCATCAGGGTTAGTGGCATTGGCCTTCGCCTCTTCTTTTGAAATCAGACCCTGTCTAAAAAGATCTGTGAGATGTTGGTCAAAACTTTGAGCACCCGAGGTTTTTTTCCCTTTTTCGATGTAGGTATATATTTCTCGAGTCTTAGTTGGATCAAGGATTGATTCTCTGATCCCAGGGTTGTTGATCATAATTTCCTGGGCCGCCACTCGACCTTTTCCATCTATAGACTTAACCAAACGTTGTGAAATGGTGGCATAAAGATTATCTGCTATTCTGGTTCTTACAACTCCCTGCTCTTCAGGAGGGAACATCGAAATCAAACGCCCAATAGTACTTAAGGCATCAGTTGTATGAACTGTTCCAAAAACCAAATGCCCTGTTTCTGCGGCTTTCATAGCGATGGAAATTGTTTCAGCATCTCGCATTTCACCAATGAGAATGACATCAGGATCCTGACGTAATGCTGATCGCAAAGCAGAGTTAAAATCTGCTGTATCTTGCCCTATCTCCCTTTGAGTTATCCGTGCTTTTAATGGAGAATGCACATACTCCACAGGATCTTCCAAAGTGAGAATATGAACGGCAGAGGTTCTATTGATGTAATTAATCATGGCCGCAAGAGTTGAACTTTTACCTGAACCGGTTGCGCCCGTTACGAGAACGAGTCCAGCATTGGCCTCTGAAATTTTATTGATGACTTTTGGTAGTTTCAATTCTTCCGTTGTAGGAATCTTATCACTGATCAAACGTAGAATGAGCCCAAGTTTTCCCTGATAGCGCATGAGATTATATCGGATACGACAGACACCAGGCACAGTAAAAGATCCATCATGCTCTTTTACCTTATCAATATTTTTTATGACGTCTGTATCTTTGATCATAAGGGAACAAACAAGCTTAAGATCAACATCCGTTAAAGAGTCCATCTTTACCGGAACAAGATCTCCTCTCACTCTGAAGCAAGGTTTTTCATCTGTCCGTAAATGAATATCACTAACGGAAGCATTGAAAGCCGATTTTATAAGATTAAGAAATAAATCTTTTGTTAATGCCATATTCTCACTTTTACATTTTTAACCCTATCGACCTAAAATCTAATCAAGATGAGAGAAATTACCCATCAGACCATTCTAGTCAGACTTTTATTTCCTCAGATTCTTCCGAAGAGTTTAATATGTTGAATTTTTGGGACAACGAAGAAATTTTTTTAGATGGAGACCAGTACTTTGATCACTTGATTAAAGATATGGCCGCCGCTAAGACGACAATTACAGTTGAGATGTACATCTTTAATGATGATCTGTTGGGAAAACGTATTGTCGAGGCCCTTATACTTGCTAGTCAAAGAAGCGTGAAAGTGCAAGTCATCATAGATGGGGTTGGCAGTTACCTTTTTTATGATAAGATCCACGGTCTTTTGAAGTCTTATGGTATCTCAGTTAAGATGTATAACCCCCTTCCATTTTTTCATCCTTATCGAGGACAGCTCACCTTAATCAAACGGCTGCACGTTTTTCTAATGAGGATGTGGCGATTAAACAAAAGAAATCACCGAAAAATTATAACCATAGATCAATCGATCATGTACGCTGGAAGTTTTAACTTTATGGTCGAAAGCACAAGCATGCACACTCAAACACCATGGAAGGACATGGGAGTTAAAGTTTCTGGTGAAAATGTACAGTTTGCAGTGCTTCAGTTCAAAAGAGTTTGGAAACTAAGAGAGTACTATCGTTTTAAAAAGAAAATTAAAAAAATGAGTTTTTCTTACTGGAAAGACTTCCCTCTAAGGCTCAATCAAACTCTCTTAATGAAAATTTATTTTTATAGGGATTTTTTAAATAAAATTAATCATGCAGAAAAAAGAGTTTGGCTCATGACTCCATACTTTATTCCTAAACGCAGCCTTATCCGTGTTTTAGGAAAAGCGGCCAAACGTGGAGTGGATGTACGTGTTCTTATTTCATCAAAGTCTGATGTGAAAATATTTCGAACACTTCAATACTTTTATTATCCATATCTGATAAAAAAAGGTGTGAAGGTTTACCATTACGATAAAACAGTCCTACACGCTAAAAACCATATCATTGATAATTGGACAACTATTGGCTCGAGTAATTTGAACCATCGCAGCTTTCTTCATGACTTAGAGTTTGACCTAGTTATTCAAGACGAAAAAAACATTAAAATCTTAGAAGAACACTTTGTAGATGCTACAATGCCACATACAATGTTAACAACAGAAAGCTTAAAAAAACGTGCTTTACTGGATCAGTTTCTTTCCAGAATATTTTTTCTTTTTAAATATTGGTTTTAATTATGAGAATTCGAATTCTTTCTTACAACATCCACAAAGGCTTTACGATCAGTAACAGTGATTTCATTTTAGGTGAAATCCGACAGGCATTACGGGACCTCAACGCTGACGTATTATTTTTGCAAGAAGTTTTAGGTGATCATAAAGCTGACCGTTGTAAGATACCTGATTGGCAGACTGCTATTCAATTTGAATATCTCGCCGATAGCGTTTGGACTCACCATGCCTATGGGAAAAATGCGGTCTACCCTGATGGTCACCATGGAAATGCGATCTTAAGTAAATTCCCTATTACTGAGTGGCAGAACCATACGATTTCCACTAATCGTTTTGAGCAACGTGGACTTCTAAAGGCCAAGATTCAGATACCAGATTTAGGCAAAGAAATCCTTCTCGCTAACACCCATCTTGATCTCACCCAACATGGAAGAGATTTACAGACAAGCATGATCATTGATTTCATGAGACCTGAAACTCATCTACCTTGGGTTCTTGTGGGTGATTTTAATGACTGGAATAAAAAAGTTTCACCAAAGATTGAGAAGGAATTAGGGGCTTCCGAAATTTTTAAAAAGACAAATGGTTACTACCCTAAAACCTTTCCTTCATTTCTCCCTATGCTTTCACTAGACAGAGTTTTTGCACATCAGTTCACTCCCATCTCTGCCACTGTTCTGCAGGACAAACACTGGAAAAAACTCTCCGATCATTTACCACTTCTAGTGGAGCTAGAACTTAATCTTTAATTGATAGTAAATTTGTGACCTTGAAAATAAGCATAACATTTTCCGACAAACCGTAACTCTGGTCCGTTCATAACAATTCCTGAGCCATCCGGACAGGCATAAATAATCTTATCATTAAATCTAGTATATTTTTTAAAAACAGCATCATAACGAGCAGAGTTTTTAAAATGAGGAAAAAATAAAAAATCCACCAAATTCAAGGCCGCAAGATTTGTAAGATTGATATTGTTTTCATCACGGTCAAATTCAGGGTAAGCGGCCATCTCTATATTTTCAGTCATCATGATGGCACCGGCCGAGAGACCAGTCAAAACACCACCATCTTTTACAAATTTTTTAAGACGAGGCATGATCTTTGACTTTCTTAAACTATTGAGAAAATAAAAAGTGTTACCACCGGCCAGGTGAATGCAGTCACTTTTCATCACTTCTTGAAACAGAATACGATCAAAAGGCACATCAATTGGAAAATGAATAAATTTAGTAATTTTAAACTGTGAATAATGTTTTACAAAAACACGAAATTCTTGTTCCGACAGATAGGAAGAAGATGGGATAAAAGTCACAACAGGATTTTTTTTATCTAAGATTTCAACAAATGCCTTATCTAGAGACTTATTATTTTTCTCGTCGCCACCACTGTAGAAAACAAGCCTCATAGCCCCTCACGACACTCACGCACAATAGAATAGAGGTTACGCATTATGTTCTGATGTCGCACAGGCACTTCAGGATTTATTGGTTTCTGATCTGGATTAAGGTTCTGATAAGAAGAAAATTGAAGTGCTAGTTGATAGAGCTCATTTGCGCTAAGTTTTGGACGAACTTTCTGAACTTTTGCTACGATATAGGTAATTGAATCACCAGTCACTCGATCATATTTATTGATTATCGAAGAACGCATCGTAATCTCAAGCAAGAACTGATTATGGTTTTGGGCCGTACCCTTTCCTGCTGCTATGATCAGTTCCATATAAAGACTTTGAAAACGAATGATTTGCTGTCTACGGATTGCAGTGATCCTTAAATCTCTTTTTTTCGCATAAGATGATTTAATAACTTCTGTAAAATCCTTCGGAGGCAACTGAGTTCCACGAGTTAAATAAAGCTGTGGTAATTCTCTTAAAATGTCTCGCATGCAAAATATCGCATCTCGGCTTATTCCATCCGCAACTTTATAGATTCCACGTTTAGATTTTGCACGTTCAAAATATGCAAAAACGTTTCTAAACTTTGTGACTAACTGTAAATAACTTTTAAGAAGATAATCTTGCTGATTCTTTTTAAATCCAATTTTCTGTAGAACATTTCTGTTCTTACAGACGATAAAATGTTGATCAAAGAACTTAAGAGTATGATGTTTTTTAAATTCGTTTAAAGATCTTTTTCTTTTCGTCGAAAGAAAATCTGCAATCTGAATGAAACATTGAACAATATAACGTGCTTTTTGCTTCTGCTCCAAGATCGTTGTAGAGAATCGTTGAACGTCATCATAACGATATTCAGCGTGAAAAAGACCAAACTGACGGATTGAACCGTAGTCGATGATTCCTCCGTCCATGAGTATATTATCCCCATCCCAATCTAACCAACAAAAGATGTACTCATCTTCAAACTTCGCAGCAGTTTCAGAAAAGCTTTTTGCAACTTGGTGGGCGAGATAATAATATTTTTCTTTATCTGACTTGAAAGTGCTCTGCTCCCAGACCCTATTATCAACTTGTCTTTGAATGTAATAATCTGCAACCTGTTTTAAAGTTTCATAGTTACCTTGTTTAAGATGACCAAAAAAATGACTTGGCCGCATAAGATTTGGATTAGCACGTACGTTGATGCCCAAACCTTTATCAAACTCAATGATCGCTAATACTTTTTCTGTTTTAAAATTATTTTTTCCAAGAACTTCTGAGAAAAATAAAGTCTCGAGTCCTTCGGCCACTTCCGATAGTCCACAACCATAAGATATAGAAGGATCCCCTGTTTGATAAAATTTCTTATCAATATTACATGCTGGGGATAGTTTTGTTCCACCCGTTCCACAACTTGAAACATCCCAAGTTGTTCCATTATGTCTTACAGTTCCATTCCAAACCGTACGGCCGTCACCTGAAGTTTTGCCAGTTTTATCAGGATGCTGAAGCTGCAAATAGCGAGTGGCCATAAATGTGTTAGGAAGAATTTCATCCTCCGAAAATTTAATTTCATTGATGAGATCATATTCATTGATGATAACTAAACTAAATGTTTCAAGAATTTCTTTTTCAAGATCTGCAGACATTACTTCTGCATGGGTTTTATTGATAAGGCCCATTTCTTTGGCGAGTTGAAAATTAAAAAAAGCGACCTTCCCTCCCTTTTTGTAACGCGCTTTATATTCTACGCGTCCACCAGGGACCTGATCTTTAAATGGATGCTTCCCATTCAGGTAAGCAAAAGCAGGGTAAGGGTTCTTGCCGACTTCATCAATCGGTCTTTTTTTAACGTGATTCATGGATCTTTATCATTCCCTCGTTAAAGTTCCTTTCTGTGTTAAGTATAAGTGAATCTTAAAACTTGACCAAAAAAAGAATTTATCTAGGCAAATTTGATCTAGTTCTGACTAATCTGATCTAGCAAGGAAAGAAATTTACGACGAAATGTTGAGCCTGGATAATGATATACGTCAATATGGCGGCCTTCTTTAGCTTTCCACAACCATTTCTGTTTTACGTGCAAATTTTTATATATTCTTTTTCCAAACTTTTGAGGAATGACATCATCTTTTTGTCCTACGACAACTAAAGTAGGGACTGTGATTTTATCAAAAACTTCATCCGACGCATAAGCATCAGAAACTAAAATATACGCAAGGGGACTAAAGGGAAGTAAAAACCATTTTGAGTTCAAACGATCAAAAGCAATGTCTTTATAAGAATCAAAAGTTGAATCCTGGACAATGAGACCAACTTTATTTTGATTTTTAAAATCTGCCAGTGCACGAAGCGAGATAATCCCACCCAGACTCTGGCCATAAATCACATACGGACCTTGGCCCTTTTGGGAATGAAGCTCCCATCCCTTCTCCATGGCAGCTAAAGCATCCTCATAAATTCCTTTTTGATTTGCTTCTCCCTTCGATTTACCATATCCACGATAATCAAAGACAAAAAGGTTGTAACCTTCAGGAACTAACCAAAGAAGTGATAAAAAATGTGTCGAAAGATTCTGAGCATTTCCATGAAACTGAACAATCGTTCCTTTGGATTTTCCATTTTTGGCCGGAATAAACCATCCATGAAGCCTAGTTCCATCTTTTGAAGTAAAAAAAACATCTCCATAAGTAAATTTAAATTGAGCAGGGTTCACATAGTGAGGCTTCATAGGCTGATAAAAAAGATTCGAGCAACCTTGCAGACAAAGGAGTGTCACCAAGAGTCCTAGATGCCTTAATGTGATCCTGACATGTCTTAACCAAATCATGAAATTCAATCCTCTGAAACGTATGGCAAAATATCTTATGAAATACCTTATCAAATTTTGTATTCTAATCGCAAGCCCACTTCTTATTTACATTTGTTGGAAAAATGAAAGGGTTTCCTGAATTAAACCCTCCCTTTTTTTGAAAAGTTGACCTGTGGGTTGAAGTCACTGAAACCAAGGGCCACAAGGCCATAAAAAAGATCAAGGTTACAATAACCATGCTCTAGTCGGTGATAGAAAGGAACAAAGGTCTTCTTATCAATCTCGAAGTTGGCGAGTCATTTGTACCCCAGATGCAAAATCCAGTGATCCTCCATTATTATCGACAAGATTTTTATACAAAACTTCAAGATGCAGTAATTAATCATCTTAAAGAGGGATGAAAAAAAATATTATTTTGAATTTACTATCTAAAAGATATTGGCCCAGTCATTTTCCTGGGCCTACAAAATCTTCGGTTTAAGGCGCTATTTTTTTCCATTGAATTGCTTATTTTAGAGTTTAATCAATTTCTTGGCATGAAAACGAATAAATTTTTTCCGTACTCCCCATCCTTTGC
>CAMCZE010000121.1 GCA_945885655.1 Bacteriovorax stolpii
ATTGTTCATATACGAGATAAACGTTTTTTTCTCAAGTTCACTTTTAAAACGAATAATCACGTGTGGAAGGTATTTAACAGGAGGAATGCTGTAACCAATTTTCCTTAATAGACTTTTTGCCAGCAAAACTGAATGCACAGATTTATCTATAAGGATGTCATACTTTTTCTGATCACCAGAATTATTTTGTATATTAAAACGAAATACTCCAGAAGTTGTGGCGATAGGAGAATCATAATCAACTTCATCCATATCATTTATGGCAATCTCATCTTCGGGCAGTTGTTTAGGAAAGGTATTTTTCCAAAGGTCTGAACTCTCACTAGGATTTAATGTGGAAATATCAAAACGACCTTTATTTGATTCATATAAAGCATGAACTTCATCTGGCATAAGCTCATGACCAGATCTCACAAGGTCTATGGCCGGATCATTCATGTACTTTGTAGGAATGCCCACAACAGCAAAAACAAATGAAGACCAGAGACTTAATAGAACCATAAAAAATAGCTTCATTGAAAGATCTTACGAGGACATCTGACCCGCTGCAACAATAGTGTAATTTTAACAGGATAAGGGACTTAAGGGAACACTCTTACAAGGCATGAAATTGAGATCCGCAGGCCCTAAACTCTCTTGAAAGTTTCTGAATCAATATGCCTTCAGATGAGGTCGGGTCTTTCCAGGTCATTTTGTACTTATTAGGCCTGTTTTTTAACTTGTTGCTGCTCGAGCTTTTTAATACGGGCCTGCATGTCCTTGATAAGCTTTTCAAGCTCTTTAATGCCATTACCTTTAAGATAGGTCGACTCTTCAAGTGAATATATCTCTAGAAGCCTATCATTAATAATCTTTTGGTAACCAACACCCAATTTCTCAGACTCACGCTTGGCCTCATTAATAACCCTTAGATCAAGCCTGATTGTGACCTTTAGCTTATCCTCTAGGCCGCCAATACGATCAGCTAAATCCAACGATAAAATGTCTTTCCGCCCGATCTTATCTTTAGGAATTCTTTTTAAAGCTTTACTAAATTTTTCTCTCTTCGGATTAGGCATAATGCAACTCCTGCCAAACGGCTAATAGATATTCGTCATTGGAAATATCACCCTCATTGGGTTCATTAAAAATAAGATCTCCAATAATATTCATATCTTTTTGAGAAAAGCCCTCAGTAATCACTATCACATCAGACCCGTCTAAAAATATTTTCAACTCAGGGAAAACTTCACTCGATTTTCCTTTAGTTTTTCTGCTTTTCTTCGATCTCACATGACAATGAGCTTTGCCATGTTCACGAGGCGGAGGAAAAATTGAAATTGTCAGCTCGTCACAATCAATTATGACCCCAACACTTCTACTTAAATTCCGTGTTGGACCTTGGTTCTTGCTTAATTTTTCAACCACCCCTATTCTCCCACATTTATATTATAGCTCATTACGCCATAAATTGCCATACGATGCCATCTAACTGTAACTACTTACATTTCTTGAGTAATTTCGATTAGGAATTTCCATTTATTATGATCTTTGAGAACACCATTGGCCCAGGATCAAAAGCGTATTCAATAGTTCCTTTATCATTTTCAACAACTATTGTAGGACTTCCCATTTTTTTCTTTTGTATAAGATCTTGCGTTGGGTAACAGCTCCATTCGTTATAATGTTCTTCATTTGAATCGGGTAATGTGATCGCAGGTGTCTTGTTGTCGTTTTCCAAATACAACCAATCTTCATCAATCAAAAGATTTATATAGGCAAAACATCCAACAGATAGAATTAAAAATAGAATTGTGACCATTTTTTTCATGAATATCCCTTACAACGAGTCTCTAAATGAGAGTCTGTACATGCCATGCATTTTCCTGGATTTCTATGTTTTGCACCTGAATTGGCCACTTGATTGATCTTCTTTTTAAAACTGAAAAAGGATTGAGATATTTAAATATAGGCGGTGTCGTTATAAGGCCTAGGTAGATAGACTTTCATCAACCGAATTATCTTTCGGGCCCAGCGCAAAAAAAAAGGCCGCTCTTTCGAGCGACCTTCCTATCATTAAACCTCAGAGCTACTAGTTACAACGTCTGAATTGTAATTGGTAGATGATTCCTGCACTGATATCGGCCGAGTCTACAGTGGCGATAGCATCAGTTTGACGGTTAGTGTTTCTTACCATCATGCTTGCGTTCACTCGTAGATTTACGTCAGCTCCGCATGCAGACCAAACTAAGGCCTGAACTCCTAAAGTATTATTAAAAAGGTAGTCTTGTTCTGTTCTTCCAGCAAACTGGCGAGTAAATCTAGGTCCAACCATCCCTGCGAAAAAATATTCAGCACTCAAAGTTGCTTGTGATTGAGATGGAAGTGAAACAAATCCACGATAATCAACCGCAATGATTGAAACACTCATTCCATTTGGGACATGTACCGGAACCGCGATATTACAACTCTTACGATCAATTGTTTTACCAACTCCAGGTCCTGCCTCAGTTAAGAACTGATCAAAAATAATAGAGAGAGATTTATTGTCCGGCGATAATGCTACAGAGGCAGTTCCATTTGGACATCCGTTACCACCATAGGCCGGGTAACCAAGCTGGATATCATCTTGTGCGAAAGAAGTTAAACTAGCGGCAAGAACTGAAAGAGTAACAATTTTTTTCATAACATTAAGCATAGAAAATCTCCTTTCTGCTTTGTTGGTTGGGTCGTCATGTCCCGGTTCGTACTTCCAACACTACACTCAAGAAATATTTTCTGTGAAGATGATAAATGTGGTTGTGTATTCAAAGTTGTCCACGTGGTCGATGAAGATATTTTACGTAGACCACGTGAACAACTTCATTTTCTCACTCTTTGTTTAGGCTTGATGAAAAAAAATATTCCATATAAAAAGAAATCATCAGGAGGCCTCATGAATTTTTTCATCTCTCTTTTTTTTGTTTTTATGACCACCCACTTAAATGCACAGGTGGTTTTTAATAATGTCACACATAGGGGAACAGGTTGTCCTCAAGGTACACTTTCCACTTCTATGTCGCCTGATGGCACGTCATTTTCAGTTTTATTTGATGAATTCAGGGTTGAGGTTCCCCAATATGATGGAATTAATGACAATACTGAAACGAGACGAGGGGGTATTATCGTTAACCGTAACACTCCTTCAATTGCATATAAGGCCTGCCACTTAAGTTTCAGTGCTAACATCCCTGAAGGGACGATGGCCGACTCTTTAGAGATTACACTTACCGCTCGAGGGGCAACATATTTTGATCAAGGTATTGAAGGCTTTTTTGCTTCCATACTTGTGGGTTATGAAGGACTTTCTCGCTCTCGGGGTAGACCTACAATTGTCATTCAGAAACACTGGCGATCAGTTCGTTCTGAAGTTGACGATAACTGGACTGCGCAACCTGTCGCTATTGTTCCCCTAGGTTCGAGTTGTGCGACAAGTGGGGCGAGGAGTATCCGATTTGACTTAAAAAATCATATCAACGTTGAAATTCCGAATAATGATCTCACAAAGTCAGGACTTATCAGCATAGACTCAGCCGATGCAGCTGGACTGTTAAAATTTAAAGTTAGGACTCGCAGATGTGGTAGCACTTCGTCCCCTGCTGGGCGCAGACTGGCACCATAGTAACTACAATTTTCTCACACCATAAAATGTCACTATCTTTTAACCACCTCCTCTTGTTATGTATAGATCAGGAGGAGGTTGAATGCAGACAGAAAATTTATCAGTCCAAGAAAACGAACTCATACAAAGCTTACAAACTTTGATCATGACATATTTGGATAAAAACTCTAGTCTCACTATCAATGCTTTGGCCCAACGTGCGAACATTCCGGTAACTTCTTTAAGAAGACTTGCTAATGGACAGCAAAAAAATGAGATAGCTCCACACTCAGTTCTCAATCTCACAAGTTATTTATTAAAAGAAAAGAATCTTCAAAACCTTCTAGGAAAAATAGATCCTGTTATTGCCACTTTCCTTCAAAAACATTTTGGGAATTTTATTTTCTCATCTAGCACTCAAGCCGTTTATGAGTGTGACCTCAATAATGAACTTAAAGATCAGATCAAATATTTTGTGTATAAGTTGGCGGCAAACCACAATGGCACAGATTGGATGACTATCGTTGAAAGTTTTGGTTCTCAAGGAAAGAAAAAAGCTGAAGAAATGAAAATCAGTGGTCTTTTATTCGAAGAGAGCGGAAGACTTCATGCTAAAAATAAAAATTTCTCTCTCGATTTATCTGTGGCAGCTTCCCACCTACCAGATCTTGTTGGTTTTTATAAACCAGACACTATCACTGAGGGAAAAAACTCTTTTTTTAGTCTGAGTGAATCATTGACTGAAGAAGCAATCCAAGAAGTCAGATTACTTCAAAGAGAATGCGTAAAAAAAATTCATTCTGTAATGAATGATGAAAAAAACTTGGGGACAATACCCTACTTCACACTTAATATGGCCGAGACTTTTGTCTCTGAAAACTACGTAGGAGAACTACAATGAAATTTTTTATATTTTTCTTTTTCCTCTTGAGCTCCCTTCCTGTATTGGCCATTTCGCGCCAAGAAGTGGAAACTCTCCTAAGATCAAAAAATATCTCTTTGAGAGGTCTTGAAGCTCAGGGTTCCGTGCTTCTTATGGGAGAGGTTACAGGACACGGCAAGGTCATACCGATGGATAAGGTTGAGGCCATTCTCACTGACCGTGAGGTGATCCTTCGACATGAAATCGAAAGCATCTCTCCTCATGGTCAAAGATCATTGTCTACAACAGATTCTATTCGAGGTAATGGCCGTTACATCCTCACTGAAGATGTTCAGGCGACCATTCTTTCAAGATAACCCTCAACTTTCTTTAAAAAATTTCTTTGCTTTGAGGAAAATCTTTTTTTAATTCTTTTAACAGTTTCGTTAGATGTTCTTCACCTTTGGTTTCAAGGGTGAAGTAAACATTTGTTCCTGTAATGCCTGTATTAGAAGAATCCCTGTCATGTACGACTTGCAGAATGTTGGCCCCCACATCTTTAATGATCTGGGTGAGATGATGAAGAATACCTGGACGATCTGCTATTGGAATAGAGATACGGACTTTTCGGTTAGATTCAATGAGACCACGGTCAATAATTCTTTCTAAAAGATTTACATCGATATTTCCGCCACAAATAATGAGTACCACTTTTTTATCTTTAAATTTTTTAGGATCTTTTTGAAACATTTGATCTAGGAGAGCTAAAGGAAGTGCCCCTGCTCCTTCGGCAATCACGCGGGCCTTCTCCATGAGCTGAAGAATGGCCCAGGCCAATTTTTCATCATCCACAGAGTGAGAGACATCAACGACTTTTTTTAAAAACTTAAACATATCCGCATTAACATTTTTAACCCGGATCCCATCGGCAAAAGTATCTGCTTTATCAATGGTCATAATTTTTCCCTTATTCAGGGAATCCACCATAGAGCTACAACCGCTGGCCTGACCGGCAATAATCTTGGCCTTTGAATGACTGGCCTTGATAACTTGACCTACTCCTGTGACTAGTCCTCCACCACCAATTGAAGAAAAAATATAATCCATATCAGGTATTTGTTCTAAGAGTTCCATGGCGATAGTACCTTGGCCCGCTATGACCAACGGATCATGGAATGGATGAACAAAATTCATTTTCTTTTTTTTCATCATCTCTTGAGCGTAAATAAAGGCTTCTTCAATACTTGTGCCGTGAAGAATAACCTTGGCCCCTAAAGCTTCCGTATTTCTAATTTTAGTCAGAGGTGAACCTTCTGGCATAACGATAGTGGCCTCAATACCGAAACGCCTGGCGGCCCAGGCCACACCTTGAGCGTGGTTCCCAGCACTCACAGCTAAGACTCCATGTTTTTTTTCTTTGGCCGTGAGTTGAGAAATTTTAAAAGTCGCTCCACGCATTTTAAAAGATCCAATAGGTAACATATTTTCAAGTTTGAGATAAATTTTGCAACCATATTGGTTAGAAAGCCATTCATTATAAATGAGGGGTGTTGGTTCAATAATCTCACCTAAAACTTTATGGGCCTTTTTGAATTGGGCCATATCTAGTTTCATTTAAAACTCCTTAAAAAATGAATTGCCACATAACTTGTCCCCCCAAAAAGGCAAAAATACTGGCCGCAAGTCTTAGGAGCCAGTTCTCGGGGATACTTTTCAAAAACTGAGAAGCAGTAAAAAAAACAGAACAAAAAACGGCCGTGATAATGCCCACTTCCAAGGCGATAAAATGAGCTTCTGGCATTGTGCCCAAACTTACACCGGCGGCCAAGGCATCAGCACTAGTGGCCGTTGCAAGAATCAAAAGAGGCACAAAGGCCCACTTAAATTCAGTGTCTCCTTCAGAAAAACTTTCTTGTACACATTTGATGGCCAATAGAAAAAAACATGAACCCACAAGAAATTGGAAAATATGACCGATAGAAGAAAAAGAAATAAGATAACCCGCATAACTACCCAGCCAGAGCATGAGGAACTGGAAAAACCCAAAAAGAAATGCGGTGATCAATCCTTTTTGCCATTTCTCCATTCTGGTGCTCTTTTTACAGAGAAGGCCATAAGCAAAACTCACAACTGCCGCATCCATGGCCAGGGCAGCACCTAAAATCAGTATTTCTGAAGGGAACATCTAAAATCCTTTTGAGACCTTACTATTTCATCATCTTACTAGTGAAAAAGCAAAATGATCATGTTACGATTTCAGAATGAAAACTTTTGAGCGTTTGCTCCTCATTTCCATTCTCGGAACTTACCTTGTCATTTTGGCCGGCGCTGTGGTCCGTGGAACAGGATCTGGACTTGGTTGTCCCGACTGGCCTCGCTGTTTTGGACAATGGATTCCCCCGATGGAAATCGGCGACCTACCGGAGAATTATAAAGATATCTATAAGATCGCTGGGAAGACTATTGCCGATTTTGATCCCTTTAAAACCTGGACTGAATACATCAACCGTCTCTTGGGTGTGCTTTTAGGTTTTGTCATTGTGGTTCTTTTTGCTCTCTCTTTTAAGGTTAAACGTTTTGAGAGAAATCTTCCTTGGTTCTGTGGAGGACTTCTTTTTTTGATTTGTATACAGGGAGGAATTGGTGCCCTCGTGGTTTCTTCCCATCTAAAACCTTTTATCATCACTGTCCATATGTTCTTGGCCATTTTGCTTTTATTTGGACTTCAGTACTTAAAAAAATACTGTTTTGATCTACAGAACATGGCCATTGTTCCTCAGGTAGATCATAAGGCCCTCACTTTCACAAGAATCTTGGTTGGGCTCACATTTTTACAAGTTCTCATGGGAACACAAGTGCGTCAGCAAGTGGACCACTTTATGCGCGACACGATGACGGCCACGACTGACACAATTATTAGCAAACTTGGTCCTATGTTTTATGTGCATCGTTCATTTTCTTTGGTGATTGTGTGTATCTTTCTCTATCTTCTTTTTCATTTTCAACAAACCCGCTTTAATCGTGGGGCCTTTTTTATGACCCTCATGGCATTTTTTTGTGTCCTTGGTAACATCGCCACAGGCATAACTCTTAATTATTTTGGTTTTCCAGCTGATGTTCAGCCTCCCCATCTCTTTTTTGGTGTTCTGACTTTAGGTATTCTCTATAATAACTCTCTTTATCTCCAGGGTAGTCTCTTAGATGACTAAAAGGTAACTATGTTAGGATTCGTGGCGATCGGTTTAACTATCATGATGGTTTTTACACTCGTAAAAAACGCTCTTAAAGGTAAACAGCTATCGGCCGAAGATGTTTTCTCTGGAACTGTTGAACTTCTTATACCCGTGACTACACATTCAAATTTCCATTTTGCTCCTTGGAGAGAAGCCTTGAGTGATTTTAAAACCATGTCTGGCCGACTTAAAATTCATATCTTGATTGATGGACACAATCCTAAAATTGATCAATGGAATAATCTTAAATCTCTTTTTCCATTTATTGAAATTCAATGCTTTCTTATGCGTCCCCAGGATATTGATCCTGCCTCATGGATGATTGATCAAATGGTTTCAAAAGTCCGAAGTGATGTTATTATTATTGGAGATCCAGAAATTGCGGCTTCAGAGGTGGCCTTTGTTTCTACCGCCAAAATTGTTTCAGAAAAAAATGAACCGTATTTTATTCTTCCTCAGACGGCCAAACTAAATCCAGTAAATGAAGCCATTGCTGCTTTAAACCCTACTCTTTCTTTGACATCCGTTTTTGGTTTTAGAAAATTTAGAAAGGCCATTTCCCACCCTCTCATGAGTCTTGCTCAAGGCTGGATGGCCATGCCTCTTAATATCTTTCAAGAAATAAAACTTCAGGGCCCTGGGTTTCCATCTTGGAAACAATCCATGTCACGTCAATGGGATACGTTAAATAAGTCTTACCATTTAGCTTTTGGTGAAAAACATCTCAAACGTTTTTATGAAACAGATTTAAAGTTGCAGTTTGAATCTCTTACAAAAGATTGGGAATTTTATTGGAAAGAATGTGATCGCACGGGATTTTGGTTATATCTGGTTACAATTATCCTGTGGTCGTTTCCAATCATCTTTTTTTATTTTAATCCCTTCGCTTCCATATTAAGTGCAGTACTTCTTATTTTATATCGCTTTTTTACAAAGATTGTTTTTCAAGAAAGTTGGTCAGCACTCTTTTTACATTTTGTAGGATGTTTGGCCCTTTTGGGATCATTTGGAATCTGGGCCTTCTTAGGCCTTAAGTCTAAGTATAAGTCTCAAGGCCTCGGAAGCGTTTCTTAAAATTACGGAAGAACCAACAACTGTCCACCAACGTGCGCTGGGTGAAGGTGACACTTCATGGAAAAAAGACCATCTTTTGTGGCCTTAAATGTAACAACTTCTTTTTTTCCCTTCGCTACGTCTTTCCTGACATCAAAATCAGGAATATAAAATCCATGTATGCCTGATGGAACATTGTTA
>CAMCZE010000122.1 GCA_945885655.1 Bacteriovorax stolpii
AGTTGAATCACCTCAAATGAATTTTTAAGACTTTCACCTTCTAGTGATGATTTATGATGAATATCCTTAAACTTCTTTTTAAACTCTTGATGATAAAAACCCTGGAAAATAAAAAAACTTAAGAGCCTTGGTAAAAGCCTTGCCGACATCATGATTTTTTCTAAAATTGATCTTTGGGGAACTTTGATAATCTCATTTGAAGAAATGCCGATCATTTCATTAAATGAAGCAGCAGCTTTCTCTCCTCCAAATGGCATTAGAGTATAAACAGAATACCAATTATTAAGATTATAATAAACCTGTCCACCCCATGAACCGATAAGTTGCTCAAGGTTATTATTGATATAGGCCCAGTCTTTATCCCTCAGTCCAAGAAAACGAAGGAGATTCTTGAAGTTTTTAGTATAAGCGCGTGCAAGACTTGTATAAGTCAATGGTAGTGTTAGCCCAGGATAGTTCTCAGCAATATTACTATTATCAAAAATTAACACACTTTTTTTAGAAGCAAGAGTGGTTATGGGTCTTGCTTGCAAAAGATAAAGCTCAGACCCTTTGAAAGTAAATTCTATATCCATAAAATAATTTACATGCTGACTTATAATGGATGAGGCCTTAATAAGTTTGTTTAAGTCATCATCGGACAATATAGAAACATCAGAAAAATCTTCCTGAACTTTTATCTTAGTTAATTGCTTCGATTGTTTATCATAGACAAGACCATATTCTTTATGACGGATATTTTTTTCTTTGATCGCATTTTTCTCAACAATGTAATGATCGGTATCTGTCAGCTCGTCGACGATCCCTTGGCCTAATCCCATGCCGGCAACGATAACTTGATCGGAAATTTTTCCCACAGGATCTGCTTGAAACATCACACCTGATCGCTCACCATCAATCATGGCCTGAACGACCACATCCATCTTAAGTAATGTCCAACTGATGCCACGTGCCTTACAATACTCTAAAGCCTTTTCGTGGAATAAAGACTTCCAAACATCTTTTATGGATTCCTCCAGATTTTTTGAAACAAAAAGTTTAGTTTCAAAAATACCTGCAAAGGAATTCTCCAGAGAATCCTCTACCGATGCAGATGAACGTACAGCATAAAACTGCTCATCAAATGCATTAAGAAGTTTAATTTCAGGGATTTTTACTGTTGCCGCAAACGCCTCTGCAGATTTTTTAATGGCCTTACCATCTGTGCCTTTAAGCACTTCACAAAACTCTAACAATAAAAAAGAATCTCCCCAAGACAAAAATTCTTCGTGAGTAATAATTGAAAAATCTGGAACTTTTAAGCCAATCGATTTCAAAAACTGAAGGGAGCCGGCCTTTCCTTGTAATTTCATTTATTCCATACCTTAAAAATTAAAAAGCCGAGAGGTAAAAGTAAATGAAATCCCATATAGAATTCCGATATCGGTTTTAAATTTTTTATCCATGGTTTCATACCTTGTATAAAGATCGCAACTAGTAACAAAACATTTACGATTAAAAGAGGGATTTCCATTCCTCTTAAACTTGAAAATGACTTAATCAGAATATAATTATTGATTATAGTCAGTATAACCCAAAAACTGGCAAATGATAAAGCACCTCTAAATCCCAGCATTGTGGAGTAGATCTGATAACCTTCGATTTCGTCCTGAGGTAAATAACTCTTTCTTAAAACTTCCCATGAAAATCCAGGCAAAATGATAAATGCCACAAGACTAAGCTTCTGTTCTAAACTCCAACTCAAAGCATACATATTTAAAAGATAGGCCTCTAAATACCAATACAAAAAAATTCCCACTGGCCCATGAGTCGCAAACGCCAACAGTCTATTTTTTGAAATGATTTTTTCCATAAAAAACCACTTACCCATAAGAATCGTAAATATGAATGCCGCCAGAAACTCTTTTAAGGCCGATGAATAGATAACATTAAGTGCAAACCCAAACACTGCAGTCGTAAGCAACATCATCCTAAGGTCATTTAGAAAGAGTCTGCCTGATGGAATTGGTCTATCAGGAAAAAAACGTTGATCTGTTTTAATGTCTTTAAACTCATCACTGATGCGGTAATAAATAAGAAGTGAAAATGTTCCTAAAGAAGGTACAAGAAAATGCCATTCAAAACTTATAAAATCATGCTCTAAATAAATCAAAAGAAAAACAAAGAGCCCAATCAATATTGAAAGTAGAAGCCTTGAACCAGGCTCTAACTGCTCTTTACAATAACAAAGGATGCGTTTAAAAAATGACATGTGTATTTTTATCATGAGGGCCTTTTAAGTTAACAACAATTGTAATTTGGTTATGGAAGTCTAACCGCCTGATTCCCTTAACAAATCACTTTTGCACCTACTCGGTTCCTGATAAAAAAGTCATTGCTCTCGAAATGGGAAAAATGCGGACCCCTAAAGTATCTTAGGAAGGTATCAAAAAAAAATAGAAATGATTTACCTACGACTAAGAAACCCTGTCAACCAACTCCTACTCACGGACCCCTTCGAAGCAGAATTCATCATCTGATTCTCAAAATGCCGAGATAACCTAACAAATGGCAACCCAATCAAGAAGTAGACACTGGCAGTAACAACTCCAAGGCCCAGATAATCAAATGAATTTGAGGCCAGCTGTCCATAAACTGCTGTAAGTTCCACCATACTTATGATCGACACAAGAGATGAATCTTTAAGTAAGGCGATAAAGTCATTCGTCACAGGAGGTATCACTACCCTGAAGGCCTGAGGTAAAATGATATAACGTAGAGACTGGTACCAATTCATTCCAAGCGCTTGCGAAGCATCCATTTGAGTTTTTGGTATAGACAATATTCCAGCACGATAATTTTCTGCTTCACACGCTCCATAATTCAGCCCAAGACCGATGATCGCGGCCACAAAAGGTTCAAGATTGAGTCCTACATGGGGAAGTCCATAAAAAATAAGATAAAGCTGTATGAGAAGTGGAGTACCCCGAAAAATTTCTACATAAACTAAAGCGAGCCACTTTAAAACTGGATGGCCATAGAGTCGACATAAAGTAGTTCCTAGGCCCAAGATCATGGCCAAGATCATTGATATGATCGAGAGCTCAAGAGTCATGGCCGCACCTTTTAGCAGCATGGGCAAAAAAGAAGCGTACTTAATAAGCCTTTCTTTTATTGTTGTTTTTTTCCAAGTCTTTTTTATGTACTCATCATAGGCCACAGGTGGGGTCCTGGGTTTCGCATTTTTTCCCCAGGCCTTTGCAGTCATCGCATTCCAAAGATTCCATCTTTCAAGTATGAGTTGAATACTTCCATCTTGAATAAGCTTATCTAAAGCTTTACTCACACGAGCATTAAATTCTTCATCTTGAAGACGGGTGACCATCCCATATTCCATATAGCCAATTGGACCACCAACTAATTTTAAATCGATGTTTGGTTTCGCATAATAAAGGGCGATGGGCTCATCCAATAAAGCAGCATCTGTTCTTCCAATGGCAAGATCGCTATATATATTAATTTCTTCATCGTAGCCTACTACAGAGATTGGGAAAGGCTGCTCTTTTAAAATTTTTTGTGCAAGTGAAGCATCTAGAGTCCCCACTTTACGATTCTTCAAATCTTTAAGACCCGCGATATCAAAAGTGGATTTTCTGACCGTGAGCGCCTCGGCCGTATAATAGTAAGGCCGGCTAAAACGCACAACTTCCGCTCGGTCTGCGGTAATCTCAACTCCATTGACAATAATGTCATAATCGCCGCGCTTCAAACCTTCTATGAGTCCATCCCAACTATTCTGAACATGTTCAACTTCCATACCCATTTCTTTGGCAAGAAGTTCTACAATCTCAGCCTCAAAACCGATGACTGATTGATCCTCAGGAGAAACATAAGAGAAAGGTGCCCCACTCTCAACGTCGGCCCCCCAACGAAGTTTCGGAGCTGCACATGCGATATGAATTCCACATACTAAACTAATAAGAAAATAGATTTTGTTCATTGAAAGTGCCTGAGGAAATTTTTGGTTCTTTCGTCTTTGGGATTTCCAAAAATCTCGTCCGAGGCGCCCATCTCGACGATCTGGCCTTGATCCATAAAAATGATTTTATCCGCCACATCCCGGGCAAACCGCATTTCATGTGTAACTACAACTTGAGTCATCCCTTCTTGATCGAGCTGCTTCATCACACGAAGAACTTCATTAACGAGGGCCGGATCAAGGGCACTTGTTGGCTCATCATAAAGCAGAATTTCTGGCGACATCGCCAAACTTCTAGCAATGGCCGCCCGCTGTTGTTGTCCTCCAGAAAGTTGATTAGGATAATGATCCGCTTTATCAGCTAGCCCAACTTTCAAGAGAAGTTCCTGTGCCTTCTTAATGGCATCTGAATCCGAAATTTTATTTACTACTTTTGGTGCCACCGTAATATTTTCTAAGATCGTCAGATGAGGAAAAAGATTAAAACTTTGGAAAACCATTCCCACTTTTTGGCGTACCTTTAATGATCGTCGTTGGAATTCTTTATGCCCTATTTTATCCTGACTAAGAAGTTCGGTTCCTAGAACCTGTGCACATCCGCTATCCAGGGATTCAAGACCATTAACACATCGAAGTAGAGTTGATTTTCCACAACCCGAAGGACCTATAATCGCAAACAAGTCACCCTTTATAACATCAAAGGAGACGCCATCTAAGACTGGCCGATGATGAAAGGATTTCATTAAATTCTGAATGCAAATAACCATGGTACTATTATGGTTGAAAAAAGAATGTGATGTAAATGCCGATAAGCAATGAGTTAAAAGAAGCTTGTGAATTCAACTTCTCTTGCCTAGAAAACATCTGTCTTTCACCTTTTTGTTATAAATACTTTTCTCATTGTTAGTAATGCCGGCCCATAGAACAAGCATACTACTGAAACCCTATACGTAGACACTAATCCAAAGGTGGCCACTCCTTTCCAACTCCAGTACCTAAACTGATTGGAGCAGTAATGTCAGGTATAAATTTCATTTAATTAAATAACAAAATATAGCTCGACGATACTCTTTGAATAATAAGATCAATTTTAAAAAATTAACGAAAGATCATACGTATCTCCCTTCCTCATCGTCTCGACCTACATCCGTAGGTAAAATGCCCTCATTAATCTTTACAATAATGTCATTTTTAATCAGTCCCACACCATGAATTGAATGGATAATGGAACTCGCAGCATTTTTTTGTTGATCACTCTTCACTGTTCCACTAAGTGTAATATTTCCATTGGCCACTGTGACAGTAATATCTGAAGAATCTAGTGTTTTACTATTTTCAAGAAGTATCTTTACTACATTCTCAAGCTCATCGTCTGAATAGATGTGTCCTGATGGCTCTAAAAATTCTTCTTCATGATAACTCATGGCCTCTTCCACATCAGATTCATTCGTAATATGTCCTTGAAGAGTATGACGATTAATATTGTCATCAACAAGTTCGGACCATTGATCATTTACAAAATCTCGTCGATCCCACCGTCCCTGATCAGTATGAAAGATACTTTTATCTTGTTTATTTGATGCCATAACATCTCCTTGCTACAATAAAAAATTGAACGTGCGCATACAGTTCTTCAAAAAAGCATTCTTTTAAATTTAAACTTCTTTTTTCATGGAGATATGGATTAATGCTTCATCTACATTTTGAGGACTTGCATCAGACTGGGCCAAATTTCCCAGGGAAAGAATTCCAACTAGTTTTTTTTGACGATTCAAAACAGGCAATCTTCTAATTTGGTTCTGACCCAAGTTTTTTACAATCTCATTAACGTCTTGATCCTCAAAACAATATAGAACTTTATTTGTCATAACTTCAGCAACAAGAGATTTTCGGGGATCCTTTCCTTCGGCTACTGCACGAACGGCGATATCACGGTCAGTAATCATTCCCACTAATCGATTTTTTTCACCAACGGGGAGAATACCAAAGTCCCCGTCTCTCATCTTCTTGGCCGCTTCTGCTAAAGTCATATTTGGTCTGCCCAACTCTACATTTTTTGTCATACATTCCTTGGCCAGCATAACACTCTCCTTTGTTATCATTTGTAATCAACATCCATCCCTAAACATGGCTACCCAGTCTAGACCTCACAAGGATATAATCTAACTTCGAATTATGTGAAGAATATAAACCTTGTTTTTTAATTAAGAAGGTTCAAAAAATTTTTTACCTGCTATGACCATTATGATATTTTTACAAAGATAACCTTAAGTTCTATTAGGCCAATTTTTAGAATAAATAAAATTCCCAAAAATAACTTCTCCTGACTAAACTTCAACAAGATCTACGGAGTAATCGTGATCAAAAAAAGGAGATTTTTTATGGCACTTTGGAACAGAGAATTTTTACCTACAACTTCGAGATGGGCCGAGCGAGCATTTTCGCCACTTGAGGATATGGAAGACATGTTTGACCGATTTCGCAGAGAATTTTATTCTCCAGATGTATTTAGAGGTACTGACGAATTTTCACCAAGAGTAGAAGTAAAAGAAACAGATGAAAACATTCTTATTTCGGCCGAAATTCCAGGAATGAATGAAAAAGACATAAATGTAACTCTCAGGGATAATAGTCTTATTATTGAAGGAGAAAAAAGAAGTGAAAGACAAAAAGAAGACAAGGGTTACTATCGATCAGAATTTAGTTATGGAAGTTTTTATCGTTCAATCCCACTTCTTGCTGAAGTTGATGCCAACAAGGTAGATGCTACATATAAAAACGGAATTCTGGATGTAACATTAAATAAACTTGAGGAAACTAAACAAATGTCCAAACGAATAGAAATCAAGCATTAGAGGCGGCAGTGACTTTTAAATATTAAAAAATAAGGCTTACCTACCAAGATATAGGCATTGGAAAGTAAGCCTTTTTTAATGAATCGTTACGGCCCCTTCCTTAGGATCAAAAAGATCATTAAACGTTTTACATAATTTTGATATTTCAACTGGCTTCTCTAATTTACAAATAATCTGTGGAATACTTTCATATTTCCCATGGGCCGAACAAATAACGACTGGTATCCTTTGTAAATCGGGGACAATATTAATTTCCTTTAAGAAAGTATTTCCATCCATTACTGGCATACTAATATCCAATAGAATGGAGTCGGGATAATTTTTTTTATTTAGGCTTAACAGGTAGGTAAGAGCTTCTTGACCATTTGTGACACCCTTTACTTCATACCCTTCAAACTCCAGAATAGAACAAAATATTTCTCGCAAGGAAGCATCATCTTCAATCACTAAAATGACTTTATTTGTAATGTTATGAGTATTCACTGCCTAGCAGTATATCTAGGATTATTTAAAAAGAATCTCAATTTTTCTTACTTCTTTCCTTGGTTAACTTGATGGTGGCAGAAGACTTTCAATATTTTTACTTTTTATTAGTCACGTGCTGTAAAAGTAAGACAGTTAACTTTTCCTTCTTTAAAACCCACCGAAATATCTTGCGCTATACATTCGTAATCATCATTAAATTTACAATCACTAACTTTACATGCACCCACTCCAGCTATTCTTTTGATTTCTTTTGTGTGTCTATGAATACCCATAAAAGTATCACATCCGGGATTTGAATAGTCTCCAATCGTAATCGCTTTGGCATGACAGTTGGAGTTCAAATTATATCCACAGTCATTGGCATCACATCTTTTTACTTCTGGCATTTCCAATGGATTAGTTTTTGTAAAAACTTTAAACATAAGCAACCTCCCACTAAGTTTCACTCAATTTAAAAACTGAGTTCTAATGATCCGATCTTACTTATGAATCAAGAATTTTATGACTAAATTTGGGCCAAATTACACTTGGGATTTGAAATCCACGTATAAAGATGCATAGGATTTTCCCCTTAACCCCACAGGTCAATCAATGGTCTAAGAATTGCAGTCAATTAAGTCGCCTTCGATCTACATATAGCGAACTCTATCATTTCGAAAGTTTTTTGAGAAATCAAGTTCAGGAGAAGTAAAAAAAACTAAGGCTTCAATGAAATGAACAAAAACAAACGAGGAGAAAAAAATGAGAGCATTTGAAAACAAAGTCATCATTGTGACAGGGGCCGGTTCAGGTATAGGACGTGCCACGGCCATTGCCTTTGCTAAGGAAGGTGGCAAGGTCATAGTAAGTGACATACAAGAACAAAATGGCCTTGCCACTGTGGAAGCGATAAAAAAAGAAAAGGGTGAAGCATATTTTATCAAGTGTGATGTTTCTTCTGAAGATCAAGTCAAAAACTTGGTAGATAAAACTGTTGAAAGATATGGAAAACTTGACTGTGCCTACAATAATGCAGGCGTAGAAGGATTACCCTACTCCACCATCGAATGCTCTACAGAAAACTGGGACAAGACAATCAATATCAATCTTAAAGGTGTCTGGTTGTGTATGAAGTATGAAATACCAGCAATGCTCCAATATGGTAAAGGAAGTATCGTAAACTGCTCTTCCATAGCCGGACTTGTTGGCTTTGAATCTATACCGGCCTATGTGGCCAGCAAACATGGGGTCATAGGTCTTACGGAAACTGCTGCACTTGAATTTGCAAAGAAAAACATAAGAGTCAATGCTGTTTGCCCAGGGGCTATACATACGCCCATGCTTGATCGTTTTACACATGGTGAAGAAAAAACGATGGCCGAGCAAGATCCGATGGGTAGAGTTGGAAGACCCGAAGAAATTGCTGATAGTGTCCTTTGGCTTTGTTCTGATAAATCATCTTATGTCACTGGACAATCGATTGCTGTTGACGGTGGTTGGGTTGCTCACTGATATAGTTTATCAGCTGGTCCATGTTCCTGAACTCAGCGATATTTGAGTCAGGAACATTGACACCTGTTCTTTGATTAACCAGAACAATGATCCGATAAAAGTCGAAAGAATCAATATCTGCTTGATCTCTTAGTGACCGTGAGG